>DASQKT010000551.1:0-5925 GCA_035630415.1 Skermanella sp. | reverse complement strand
CGGTCATGCTGGAGACGCCGCCGGATGCGATCACCGGCGTCGTCAGGGCGAAGGCGAGGTCGGCGGTCGCCTCGACGTTGACGCCGCCCATGGCGCCGTCGCGGTTGATATCGGTGTAGATGATCGCAGAAACGCCGGCGTCCTCGAACCGGAGCGCCAGATCGAGCGCCTTGACGGTGGAGGTCTTGGCCCAGCCTTCGACCGCGACGAAGCCGTCGCGCGCGTCGATGCCGACCGCGACATGGCCGGGGAACCGGCGGCAGGCTTCCCGCACCAGTTCCGGGTCGCGGAGCGCCACGGTGCCCAGGATGACGCGGCGGATGCCCCGGTTCAGCCAGTCCTCGATCGACTTCAGGTCGCGGATGCCGCCGCCGAGCTGGACCGGCATGGTGACCGAGGCCAGCACGCTTTCGACCGCAGCGGCATTGACCGGACGGCCTTCGAAAGCGCCGTTGAGATCGACCAGATGGAGCCACTCGAAGCCTTGGGCGGCGAATTCCTTCGCCTGGGCGCCGGGGTCCGTGTTGAAGACGGTCGCCTGATCCATTTCACCCCTGACGAGGCGGACGCAGGCACCATCCTTGAGATCGATCGCGGGATACAAAATCATGGCTGAGCTTCGGTAAGGGGCTGAACGGCGGCGGAATGATCGAGGGAGGCCTGGTCGGAGGACGTGAGGTCCTTGTAGAAGAAATGGCCGGCAATGCTCTGACCGCGCACGATCGCATAGAGCGGGTGCGTGCCCCAGTGCTGGAAGCCCAGCGCCTTGTAGAGCGCTATGGCGGCGCGCTGGGTTTCCCGGACGTCGAGGTTCAGCACCCGGTATCCTGTCTCCCGCGCCGCCGTCTCGACCGCCTGGATCAGCTTGCGGGCAAGGCCGTGACCGCGCGCCCAGGGGGCGACGAAGGACGTGGTGAGCTGGGCGGAATGGGCCTGCGCCTCGTTGTTGCGCGGCGGCGCGACGAGCTGGGCGGAGCCTGCCACGACGCCGTCCAGCTTCGCCACGAACAGGTGGCGCTCCGGCACGATCAGGACGCCTTTCCAGTAGCGCTCCATCACGTCGCGCGGCGGCGGATCGATCCAGCCGAAGCCGCCGCCGTCGCGGATCGCGAGGTCGGCGGCGTCGCACAGGTCGTTGAGGTCGCCGGGGCGGAACTTGGTGATGCGCTCGACGGTCGCGGCGGTGGTCATCTCGGGCATGGCTCAGGGCCGCCAGCGGAGGAAATTGGCGATCAGGCGCAAGCCGGCGGCCTGGCTCTTCTCCGGGTGGAACTGGGTGCCGACCAGATTGTCGCGCCCGATCACCGCTGCTACCGGCCCGCCGTAATCGACGGCCGCAAGCTCGGTGGCAGGTTCGGTGCAGGCGAAGCGGTAGGAATGGACGAAATAGGCGTGCTCGCCCTGCGGGATGCCGGCCAGCACGGGATGGTCCGGACGCTCGATCCGGAGGTCGTTCCAGCCCATGTGCGGGATCTTGAGGCTGGTGTCAGTCGGGTTGAGCGGAACCACTTCCCCCTTGATCCAGCCGAGGCCTTGCTGAACGCCATATTCCAGGCCGCGTTCGGCCATCAACTGCATACCGACGCAGATGCCCATGAAGGGGGTGCCGTGCTTCAGCACGGCGTCTTCCATCGCTTCGATCAGGCCGGGGACTGCCCGGATGCCGGCCATGCAGTCGGCGAAGGCGCCGACTCCCGGCAGCACGATGCGGTCGGCCCGGCGGACGGCTTCGGCGTCGTCGGTGACGGTGATGGCGGCGCTGACGCCGGCTTCAGCCGCGGCACGTTCGAAGGCTTTCGCGGCCGACCTGAGATTGCCGGAGCCGTAATCGACGATTGCTACGGTCATGGACTAAATCGTTCCTGCACCCGAAGGTGCCCGTTGTTCAGAGGGCTCCGGAGGAGCCTGTTGTTCAGAGAGGCTCCGGAGGAGCCCGCAATTAGAGAGATCCGCCGAGCGTGCCCTTGGTGGACGGCACCGCATCCGCCTTGCGCGGATCGATTTCCACGGCGGCGCGCAGTGCCCTTGCCAGCGCCTTGAAGCAGCTTTCGACGATGTGGTGGTTGTTCTCGCCATACAGGTTCTCGACGTGGAGCGTCACGCCGGCGGCCTGGGCGAAAGCCTGGAACCACTCCTTGAACAGCTCGGTGTCCATGTCGCCCAGCTTGTCGCGAGTGAAATTCACCTTCCAGATCAGGTAGGGGCGGTTCGACAGGTCCAGGGCGACGCGGGTCAGCGTCTCGTCCATCGGGATGGTCGCTTCACCGTAGCGGCTGATGCCCTTGCGGTCGCCCAGCGCCTGCGCGAAGGCGGTGCCGATCGCGATGCCGCTGTCCTCGGTCGTATGGTGGAAGTCGATATGGAGGTCGCCTTCCGCCTTGACCGTCAGGTCGATCAGGCTGTGGCGCGACAACTGCTCAAGCATATGGTCGAGAAAGCCGACGCCTGTGGAAATCCGGTACACGCCTGTACCATCCAGGTCCAAGGAAACCTCGATCCGGGTCTCGTTGGTGGCGCGCTTCAGGCTGGCCTGGCGCGCGGATCTGTTGGGAAGTCCGTCCATCTCCCGGTTTTAGCAGGAAGGCGGAGAGGACGCCAGCGGGCGATGCGCCCGCTGTGGACGGTGCGTCGCGTTGTCCGCGCGGCGGAATGCCCGATTGTCCCGGCATACGATGGCAGGCTAGGCCCAGCCAGCGCTTGGACTTAGGCTGGATGGGTGGCATGGCTTCGATTCGCCTGTGGATAACATTGTGGATTGGGCTGTGCGTTCTGCCCCTGGCGGGGTGCGGCGTCAACGTCCGGAAGACCGAAATCGCGGAACCGCTGACCCCGCCGGCGGAGGCGCGGCCGGTGCCGATCCGGTTCGGCGAATTGCAGGCGAAGCTGCGGCGCGGCGACCGGATCGGCGGCTATGTCATTGGATTCACCTGCCTGGGGCCGTTCGATCCGATCACCTGGACCACCGGACGGGAGATGATGGACCGTAGCGATGTTGCCGACATGTTCCATGAGGAGCTGAGTGCGGCCGGATATGACGTCACCGGCAACCCCGGAAGGCTGTTCGAGCGCGAAGAAGACGAGGAAAGGGCCGAATTGGTCGTTTCAGCCCAGGTCACCGATGTCAAGATGAATGTCTGCCGCAAGATGGGCTGGTGGCTGATCGAATCAGATGTCATCGGCGAGGAAGTCGAGGCCTCGGTCAAGGTGGATTGGACGGTCTATTCACGGCTTGAACGGCGGATGGTGCTGCGGACTTCAACCCGTGGATATACCGACAGTGGGTCCGCGACCGAGGACGGCAAGATCCTGGCGCTCGAACAGGCGATGGCGGGCGCCATCGCCAACCTCGCGGCGGACCCGGACTTCCGTGCCGCCGCCTTCGCGGCGCGGGACGCCGACCTATCGGTGCCGGCGCTGGAGCGGGGCGGCGGCATCGGCGGGGGTACCGGAAGCAGTCGGAGACCGCCTGTGGACAACACCGTTTCCGATGCCAGATTGAAGCCCATGCCGACCGCCCTGCTGGTGGACGACGCGGCGAAGCTTCAGTCGGTCCGGCTGCCGCCGGTGCCGGCTTTCACGACGCCGATCCAGGACCATGTCGAGCGCGTCACCGGCGCCGCCGTGCTGGTCGCAAGCGGCACCGGCCACGGCTCCGGCGTGCTGGTCGGAAAGGACGGGCTGGTGCTGACCAACTATCATGTGGTCGGCAATTCGGAACGGGTACGGGTGGTGCTGGACGACGGCACGGCGCTGACCGGCGTGGTCGAGCGCCGCCACAAGATCCGCGACGTGGCGCTGGTCCTGATCGAGGGCGGGCGTTTCGCGCCGCTGCCGGTGCGGGCAACGCCGCTGACGGTGAGCGAGGAGGTCTACGCGGTCGGGGCGCCGCTCCAGGAGCGGCTGCGCGGCACCGTCACGCGCGGCATCGTCAGCGCGTTCCGCCGCGACCGGCTGACCGGGCTGGAGACGATCCAGGCCGACGTGTCGATCCAGGGCGGCAACAGCGGCGGTCCGCTGGTCGATGCCCAGGGCAATCTGGCCGGACTTGCGGTGGCGGGCTACGTGGTGCCGGGAGGGGCGGGATCGGCCGGGCTGAACCTGTTCATCCCGATCGCCGACGCGCTGGACCGCCTGCGGCTTGAGATCGCGGATCGTTAGGGTTCAGGGTACACCCGGACGCCCAGTCTTGAAGCGGTTGACGTTTCCCCCAACATAGCGCAGGGACTACCGATACGGTTTACCGACAGTTTTTCTTCCGAAGGCCCATACCCCGATGAGTTCCAACGATCCGATCCAATGGCACGGCACCACCATCCTGTGCGTCCGCAAGGGCGGCGAGGTGGTCATTGCCGGCGACGGCCAGGTGTCCATGGGCCAGACCGTGATGAAGTCCAACGCGCGCAAGGTGCGCCGTCTGGCCGGCGGCGACGTGATGGCGGGTTTCGCCGGCGCCACCGCCGATGCCTTCACCCTGTTCGAACGGCTGGAATCCAAGCTGGAGCAGCATCCGGGCCAGTTGACCCGCGCCTGCGTCGAAATGGCCAAGGACTGGCGCACCGACCGCTACCTGCGCCGGCTTGAAGCGATGATGGCGGTCGCGGACCGCAATGTCAGTCTGGTGCTGACCGGCAACGGCGACGTGCTGGAGCCCGAAGACGGCCTGATCGGCATCGGGTCCGGCGGCAGCTTCGCGCTGGCCGCCGCCCGCGCGCTCGCCGATATCGAAGGCATGGACGCCGAGACGATCGCCCGCAAGGCCATGAAGATCGCCGCCGACATCTGCGTCTATACCAATCACAATGTCATCGTGGAAAAAATGTAGTGACAGGCTGGTTCAAACCGACCGCGGATCACAGTATCGTACCGATGAACAGCGCCGCTGGCGCTCCTGACGAAGAAAAGCCCATGACTTCCTTCAGCCCCCGCGAGATCGTCTCGGAACTGGACCGGTTCATCGTCGGCCAGCACGATGCCAAGCGCGCCGTCGCGATCGCGCTCCGTAACCGCTGGCGCCGGCTCCAGTTGCCGGAAGGCCTCCGGGAAGAGGTGCTGCCCAAGAACATCCTGATGATCGGCCCGACCGGCGTCGGCAAGACGGAGATCGCGCGCCGGCTGGCAAAGCTGGCCCAGGCGCCGTTCCTGAAGGTCGAGGCGACCAAGTTCACCGAGGTCGGCTATGTCGGCCGCGACGTCGAGCAGATCGTCCGAGATCTGGTCGAGATCGCGATCACCATGACCAAGGAGCGGCTGCGGAAGGAAGTTGAATCCAAGGCCGAGCTTCGGGCCGAGGACCGGGTGCTCGACGCCCTGGTCGGCACCAATTCCACCCCGGAAACCCGCCAGAAGTTCCGCAAGATGCTGCGCGAAGGCACGCTGAACGACCGCGAGATCGAGATCCAGGTGGCGGATACGGGAATGGGCGGCCTGCCGACCTTCGACGTGCCGGGCATGCCGGGCGCCCAGATGGGCATGCTGAACCTGAACGATATCTTCGGCAAGGCCCTGGGCGGGCGCACCAAGACCCGCCGCATGGCGGTGTCGGAAAGCTACGAAGTGCTGATGGCGGAGGAGTCCGAGAAGCTGCTGGACCAGGAGAAGGTCGTCTCGGAAGCCATCCAGTCGGTCGAGCAGAACGGCATCGTCTTCCTGGACGAGATCGACAAGATCTCGGCGCGGACGGAGGGGCGCGGCGGCGCCGACGTCAGCCGCGAGGGCGTCCAGCGCGACCTGCTGCCGCTGATCGAGGGGACCTCGGTCGCGACCAAGCACGGGACGGTCAAGACCGACCACATCCTGTTCATCGCGTCAGGCGCCTTCCACATCGCCAAGCCGTCGGACCTGCTGCCCGAGCTTCAGGGCCGCCTGCCGATCCGGGTCGAGCTGAAGGCGCTGACGCGGGAGGACTTCCGCCGCATCCTGACCGAG
>DASQKT010000550.1:0-3072 GCA_035630415.1 Skermanella sp. | reverse complement strand
CTGGAGGTCTGCCGGACGCGGCTGCACGGCGACTACCATCTGGGCCAAGTGCTGGTATCTCGCGGTGACTTCTTCATCATCGATTTCGAGGGCGAACCGATGCGCCCGCTGGCGGAACGGCGGGCGAAGCATTCGCCGCTGCGGGACGTCGCCGGCATGCTGCGCTCGTTCGCATACGCGGCGGCGACCGCCAAGCCGGAGCGGCCCGACGATTGGACCGCCGCCGTCACGGGCGCCTTCATGGACGCCTACAAGGCGGCCATTCCAGGGGCCGCCGGGTATCCCAAGGACCCCGCCCATGCTGACGCCCTGCTGAGCCTGTTCCTGTTCGAGAAGGCGCTGTACGAGGTGGGGTACGAGCTGGCGAACCGGCCGGACTGGGTCGGCATCCCGCTGGGCGGCGTGCTGGAACTCCTGGACCGCAAGCCCGTGTCCGCGACCCCGGCGCTGGACCGGCTGGCGGAGCGGGTGGGGATCGAGCTGGAGTACCAGAGCGCCACCGGCGAAACCGTCCACATCGGCGAGCACGCCAAGCGCGCCATGCTGACCGTCCTGGGCCATCCCGCCGCCGACGAGCAGGAAGCGGAGCGCCGGCTTGCAGCGCTGGAAGACGCCGAGCTGACGCACCCGCTGCCGCCCGTGCTGGTGGTCAAGGCCAGCGCCGGCCGGATCGACGTGCCTGTGTCCTTCACCGCCAGCGGTGCCCGCCTGCGCTGGCGCATCGCCGAGGAAGGCGGAGCGCGCGAGCATGAAGGGACGGTCAAGTTCTCCGACCTGGAACTGCTGCGTACCGGCCGCCACCAGGACCGTGCGATAGAGCGGCGGCGGTTGGTGCTGGATGTCGTCCTTCCTCCCGGATACCACCGGCTCGGCCTGTCGGGCGGCGGCATGGACGAGGTGGACATGCCGCTGATCGTCACGCCAGACCGCTGCTACCTGCCCGAAGCACTGACCGACGGTCCCGGCATCTGGGGAATTTCCGCCCAGCTCTACCTGCTGCGGTCCCAGGACGACTGGGGCATCGGCGACTTCGCCGATCTGAAGAAGCTGGTGGAGGACGCCGGCGAAATGGGAGCCGGAGTGATCGGGCTGAACCCGCTGCACACCATGTTCCCCGACAACCCGGAGCATGCCAGCCCCTACTCCCCGGCCAGCCGGCTCTACCTGAACATCCTCAACATCGATCCGGCGAAGGTGCCGGAATATGCGACCTGCGAGCGCTGCCGCCTGCTGGCGGAGGCTCCGGAATTCAAGCGCCGGCTCCAGGCCTGCCGCGAAGCGCCGCTGGTCGATTATGCCGAAGTGACGGCGCTCAAGCTGCCGGTGCTGGAAGTGATGTTCCAGCAGTTCCAGGAGCGGGCTTCATCCGACCGAAAAGCCGCATTCGACGCCTTCCGCAAGGAACAGGGCGAACCGCTGGAGCGGCTGTGCCGCTTCCTGGCGCTCCGCCGGCACTTCGCGCCGGACAAGGCGGACTGGAGGGCTTGGCCGAAGGACTACCAAGCCCCCGACAGCCAGGCTGTCGAAAAGTTCGCTCGGGAGCATGCCCATGAAGTCGATTTCATGGCCTGGACCCAATGGATCGCCGACGAGCAGCTGGCGGAAGCCTCGGCCGTAGCGAAGTCCAGGGGAATGCCGGTCGGACTCTACCGCGATCTGGCGGTGGGCGCCGACAGCGGCGGGGCGGAGACTTGGGCCAACCCCGACGTGGTGATCGTCGCCGCCCATGTCGGGGCGCCGCCCGACCTGTTCAACCCGGCTGGACAGGACTGGGGCCTGCCGCCCTTCAATCCGTTGGCCTTGCGGAACGAAGCCTATGCCGGCTTCATCGATCTGGTCCGGGCCAATATGCGACATGCCGGGGGCTTGAGGATCGACCACGTCATGGCGCTCCAGCATCTGTACTGGATACCGGAGGGCAAGCCGGCGTCCGAGGGCATGTATATCGGCTATCCGATGGACGACATGGTCGGCATCCTGGCGCTTGAGAGCCAGCGCAACCAGTGCATCGTGGTCGGCGAGGATCTGGGCACCGTGCCGGAAGGCTTCCGTGAGAAGATGGAGGCGGCCGGCATCCTGTCGTACCGCGTCGTCTTCTTCGAATACGCCGAGGACGGCGGGTTCGTCGGCCCCAAGGATTACCCGAAACTGGCGCTGTCCACGGCAGGCAGCCACGATCTGGCAACCCTGCATGGCTGGTGGGAAGAGCACGACATCGACCTGAAGGAGCAGCACGGGCTTTATCCGGGCGACGGCGAGGCGGACAAGCAGCGCGACCTGCGCCGCCGCGACAAGCAGGCCCTTCTGGATGCCCTGGAAGAAGCGAAGCTCGCCTTGCCCCATGGCTTCACCGCGACCTCCCCCTATGCCGGCGGGTTGTCGGAGGCGGTCCACCGCTTCCTGGCCCAAACCCGTTCCGCTATCGCAATGGTCCAGATCGACGAACTGACCGACGAACCCGATCAGGTCAACCTGCCCGCCACCACGGACCAGCACCCGAACTGGCGGCGCAAGCAGTCGTTGAGTTTGGAGGAACTAACCGCGAACCCGCGCGTTGTCGCGCTGGCACGGATCTTCCGGGATGCCCGCCCGCCCGTTTCCCCCGCTCGATAGGCTGACATCCATGAGTACTTCTCCCCAAGGGACCCCTGGCCTGAGAACCGCCGAAGGTATTCCCGTTCCGCGCGCGACATACCGCCTTCAGTTTAACAAGGACTTCCAGTTCGATGCCGCCGCCGACCTGACCAAGTACATGGCCCGGCTCGGCATCAGCCACCTCTACGCCTCGCCCTACATGAAGGCCCGGCCGGGCAGCACGCACGGCTACGACATCGTCGATCACAACGCCATCAATCCGGAACTGGGCGGCGAGGAAGGTTTCCGCCGGCTGGTTGCCAGCCTTAAAGAAGCCGGTCTGGGGCAAATCGTCGATTTCGTGCCCAACCACATGGGTGTCGGCGGCGCGGACAACGCATGGTGGCTGAACATCCTGGAATGGGGCCAGGACTCGGCCTATGCCGGCTATATGGATATCGAGTGGGACCCCGACCGCCGCTTCCTCCAGGGCAAGCT
>DASQKT010000549.1:0-5061 GCA_035630415.1 Skermanella sp. | reverse complement strand
AACCGCTGTCCCTGGTGCTGGGCGCCTGCGCGCTGTTCGGTGCCTTGCTCCAGACGGCGGGCCTGATCGCGGCGCTGCTGGCGCTCGTCCTCGTCAGCGCCTCGGCAAGCCGAAGATTCGGCTTCGACTGGACGGCGGTAGCGGGGCTGGCGGCGCTGATCGCCTTCTGCTCGCTGATCTTCGTCGGCGGCCTCGGCGTGCCCATGCCGCTGGCCGGCTCCTGGCTGAAGCCGTTCCTGGCCGGGCTGCCGCTGCCCTGGTCCCCCTGAGTCCAAGCCCAAGCCCAAGCCCAAGAAGCATTGCAGGGGAAAGCCCGCATCCATGGAAATCTTCGCCAACCTTCTGCTCGGGCTCGACACCGCCTGCACCTTCACCAACCTCGCCTATTGCCTTGCCGGCGTCTTCCTCGGCACCGCGATCGGCGTCCTGCCGGGGCTGGGGCCGTCGGCCACCATCGCCATGCTGCTGCCGGCCACCTTCGGCCTGCCGGCGGTATCGGCGCTGATCATGCTGGCGGGCATCTTCTACGGCGCCCAGTACGGCGGATCGACCACCGCCATCCTGGTCAACCTGCCGGGAGAGGCTTCTTCCGTGGTCACGGCCCTGGACGGATACAAGATGGCGCAGCAGGGCAAGGCCGGGCGGGCGCTTGCGGCGGCGGCCATCGCGTCGTTCTTCGCGGGCACGGTCTGCACCCTGCTGATCGCCCTGTTCGCGCCGTTCCTGACCGATCTGGCGCTGCGGTTCGGCCCGGCGGAATACTTCTCCCTGATGGTGCTGGGACTCGTGGCGTCGATCGTGCTGGCCAACGGTTCGGTGCTTCACGCGCTGGGCATGATCGTCCTGGGACTGCTGTTCGGGCTGATCGGCACCGACGTCAATTCCGGAGCGCAGCGCTTCACCTTCGGCATCATGGAACTGTCCGACGGCATCAACTTCGTCGTCGTGGCGATGGGCATGTTCGGCATCGGCGACATCGTCGCCAACCTGGAGCACGAGAGCCGGCACAAGCCGACCGTCACGAAAGTCACCGGCATGATGCCGACCCGCGAGGACTGGCGGCGGATGGCGGCCCCGGTCCTGCGCGGCACCGCCCTGGGATCGCTGCTCGGCATCCTGCCGGGCGGCGGGGCGACGCTGGCGTCGTTCGGGGCCTATGCGCTGGAAAAGAAGCTGTCGAAACACGCCGGCCAGATCGGCAACGGCGCTATCGAGGGCGTCGCCGGACCGGAAGCCGCCAACAATGCCGGCGCCCAGATGTCGTTCATCCCGATGCTGACGCTGGGCGTCCCGTCCAATCCCGTGATGGCGCTGATGATCGGCGCCATGGTGATCCAGGGCATCCAGCCGGGTCCGTCGGTCATGACGGAGCAGCCGGCGCTGTTCTGGGGCATCGTCGTATCGATGTGGATCGGCAACCTGATGCTACTGGTCCTTAACCTTCCGCTGATCGGGCTGTGGGTCAGGATGATCTCGGTGCCCTATCACCTGCTCTACCCGATGATCCTGGTCTTCTGCGCGATCGGCGTCTTCAGCCTGAGCAACGCCCAGTTCGACGTCTATCTCGTGATCGCCTTCGGCTTCCTTGGCTACGTCTTCAAGAAGATCGACTGCGAGCCGGCGCCGATGCTGCTGGGATTCATCCTGGGTCCCATGATGGAGGAATTCCTCCGCCGCGCGCTGCTGCTCTCGCGTGGCGATCCGACCGTGCTGGTGACCCGCCCGATCAGCGCCGGAATGCTGGCGGCGGCTCTCGCCCTCCTCACCCTCGTCCTGCTGCCGGCCTTCAACAGGACCCGCGAACAGGCCTTCGTAGAGTGATCTTCATCGCATAATTCCACCGGAGAACGTCAGGCCATGTATTTCGACCAGCCGCCCCGGATCGTCCCCGCCGGCCTCTTCACGACGATGCCGGACGAGTTCCGGCGCAAGGGCGTCGCGTCGGCCTGGGCCGACGCGAACAAGCGGGGCGTGCCGGTGGACAGTTTCATCGAGGGTCCGGCCTTCGATGCCGCTGGCAACCTCCATATCGTCGATATCCCGTTCGGCCGCGTCTTCCGGATTTCGCCGCAGGGCCGGTGGACCTGCCTGATCGAATACGACGGCGAACCCAACGGGCTGAAGATTCACCCTGACGGCCGGTTCCTGCTGGCAGACTACCGCAACGGCCTGCTGGTGCTGGACCCCGAGGCCGGCCGCGTGACGCCGCTGCTGACGCGGCGGAACTCCGAGTCCTTCAAGGGCGTCAACGATCTCACGATTTCGTCCTCGGGCGACATCTACTTCACCGACCAGGGCCAGACGGGGCTGCACGATCCGACCGGGCGGGTCTACCGGCTTTCGCCCGAAGGCAGGCTCGACTGCCTGCTGTCCAACGTGCCCAGCCCGAACGGGCTGGTGCTCAGCCCGGATGAATCCGTCCTGTTCGTGGCGGCGACCCGCGACAACGCGGTCTGGCGCGTGCCCCTGATGCGCGACGGCTCCGTCGCCAAGGTCGGACGCTTCTGCACGATGTTCGGCGCCAGCGGCCCCGACGGGCTGGCGATGGACCGGTCGGGACGCCTGTTCGTCGCCCATGCCTCGCTCGGCCGCGTCTTCGTGTTCGACAGGACGGGGGAGTGCGTCGCCATCGTGAGATCCTGCGCCGGGGCCACCTGCACCAACCTCGCCTCCGGCGGTCCCGAGGGGCGCACGCTTTTCGTGACCGAGTCAGAGACCGGTTCCGTGATGATGGCCGACATGGACGTGCCGGGCATGGCCCCTCACTGAAGCTCGACGCTGTCCTCCAACCGGGCGACCACCGCGCCGTTCCTCAGCAGGGTATAGGTGCCCCGGTATGTTCCGGCCTGCCAGCCTTCGGCTGGGCGTTTCCGGCCGGAAAAGGCGAACCAGGACACCTTGCCGGACTTCAGGGTGGATGTGGTCTCGTGGATTACCTTGCCGCCCGGAGCGGCTATGCTCATCCGCTGCTCGTCGCCGGTCTGAACCCCGAAGACATCCGCCCAGAAGACCAGGGCTGGCGGGTCCTTGAGGGTTTGCTGGGCGTAAGCGCCCTTGCGGGCGTCTTCCGAGACAGCCGGCCCGGCCGCGAAGCCGGAGACCAGCCCGCCGGTAGGCTGGTATTTGAGGACGGCCATCGCCTCCGCCCGCCACAGGGTATTCCCGGTCTCGCCGCACCCGACCGATCCAACCGAACCGGCCGAGCCGGTGAACGGGTCGATCGCCTCGCCTTCGTGCCGGACGGCAAGCTCGACATGGGGGAACTCCGCCTGCCCCGACATCCCGATCCGCCCCAGCGGCGTCCCCGCTTCGACCGTCTGTCCAGGCCGCACGAGGGTACTGCCCTTCGACAGATGGCTGTACTGCGTTTCCCAGCCGTCGCCGTGATCGATCACGACGCCGTTGCCGGCCTCCCTCCCATTCAGCGCTTCGCGGCTCGTTCCGGCAAGCCCGACATCGGGCATGCCGTCGCGGACGGCCTTGACAGTGCCGCCGGCCGCCGCCACGACCGTCACCCCGCGCGTCATCGCGGGTATGTCGGCCACCCGGAAATCGGTTCCGGTGTGACCATCGTAGCTCAGACTGCCGCAGGCGTAGTCGCGCCGCTCGGGTCCGGGATCATGGTCGAAGAAGTTCTGCACGAAACAGTCGCGGGCGATCTCGCAGGCGACCGGCAGAGCCAGCCTCAGATCGCCGGCCGCCGCCGGGACCGCCGTAACGGCCATCGCAATACCGGCAAGGAGAGCGGCTTTCAGATTCGCGCGCATAAGATCGGACATGACGAACAACCCTGATTCGTGACCCCGCTGCTCACTGTTCCCGGAGCGCGCTGCGGAAGGTATCGCGGATCGGCTGGGTAAGATATTGCAGCATCGTGCGTTCCCCGGTGATGATCAGCGTTTCCGCCGGCATGCCGGCTTGCAGATGGACGTCCGAGAGCTTTTCAAGCTCGGCCGGATCGGCGGCGACCCGCGCGACATAGTAGAACTCTCCCGTGCGTTCGTCCTTGAGGGCATCGGCCGTGACGCGGGTCACCTTGCCGTCGATCTGGGGCGTCGTCCGGCTCTTGAAGGCGCTGAAGACGATCTTGGCCGGCAATCCGACATGGACGACGTCGATGTCGCTGGGCTTGACCCGCGCCTCGACCACCAGCGAGTCGTCCCTGGGCACCAGATCGAGGATCGGTCCGCCCGGCGGCACGACGGCGCCGGGCGCGAAGTAGCGGAGGTTGAGCACCGTTCCAGCTTCCGGCGCCAGCACGTCGCGCCGTCCCTGGCGAATCTGCGCCGCCGCGAGCTTTTCCATGACTTCGGCCAGTTGGGTCTGGACCTCGCGCAGCTCGGCAGCGATCTCGCTCTGGCGGTCCGCCCGTATCCGGAGGATTTCCATCTCGGCCTCCGCGATGGCCTCCCGCGCCTGCGCCATGTTGTTCTGGAACTCTCCCTGTTCGCCATCGAGACCGGCGGCCTGACGCTTGAGCGCCAGCAGGCGGGGCTTCCGTTCCAGTCCCTTCGCGGTCAGTTCCTCGACATCCTTGAGTTCTTCCCGAATCAGGTCGAGCTGCCGGTGCCCGGCGTTGAACTGGGCTTCGAATGCCTTGATCTGAGCCTGATACTGGGCGATGCGCTGGCGCGTCACATCCGCCCGCCCTTCCAGCGAGACGCGCCGGCTCTGAAAGATCCGTTCCTGGCCGGACAGGATCTCGGCCATGTCGGCGGCCCCCCGCAATGCTGCCAGATCGTCAGGAAAGACCAGCGTGTCCCGAGCGTCGCGCTCGGCCAGCAGGCGGGCTTCCTGCGCCGCATAGGCCCGCCGCTGGCCTTCCAGCAGGGTCACGACCGATTTGGTTTCCAGGTCGTCCAGGCGCATCAGGACCTGCCGGGCTTCGACGCGGTCGCCGTCGCGTGCGGCGATCTCCGCGATCACCCCGCCGTCGAGATGCTGCACGGTCTTGCGGTTGGTATCCGCCGTCACGATACCGGGCGCCACGGCGGCGCTCGCCAGGGGCGCCAGCGCCGCCCAGGCGCTCAACCCGCCGAACCCGACCAGCGTCAGCATCAC
>DASQKT010000548.1:0-7644 GCA_035630415.1 Skermanella sp. | reverse complement strand
GACCTGCTTCGCCTGTCACGAGGCGCGTGTGCAGGGCCACGACTATGTCTTTACCCGATATGCCCCGTAGTGTGGTCGACCGTCCCGAAGCTCGTCCCGCGTAAACACTTCTGATCAGCTAATGGTTACGTTTGCAGTAATGTCGCCAGGAATTGAAATCAACCGGTAGCCAGCTTCCTCGATCCTGCATGCGTGTAACAGCGCAGGAGGGGAGAGCATGATCGTCAAGTCCGGGCATGGCATCGGGCCTGATGCCTTCGGCGACGCTTTTCCTCGAAATGCCAGCGGTTACACGCTTGCAATCCCGATGACAGCGATCTCGAACAGAGGAAAACCAGAATGCCACCATCCACCACATTCAAGAACAAAGATGCCGAACGGGTGCTCGACAAGTCGGAAGGTGTTCCGTCGCAACGTGGAGCGCCGATGCATTCGCGTGAACGGCATGCCGACAAGAGCGATGCCGAACTGATCGCCCGCTTCAACAATAATTTCCGGGTTGGAACGAAGTTCTCGACCTTCAAATCACCCGGCGATCAGAATGCGGCACTCTCCGCATACTTCAAAACGTCGGATGGCAAGCGCGATCTCGAGCGGATCAAATCCTCGAAGAAGAAGGAACGGATCAATCTGGCTGATGTATCCGTCGGGTCGTCATCCATTACCGTTCGGATCGCGGAAGGAACGATGGGCGTTCAAGGCGCTTATGCGGAGTGCCGGAACGGCAAACTCCGGTCTCTGACCGCGGTTGTCGAAACGGACGGCAAGGGCGGCTACAAGGTCGTGACCTGCTACCCGGTCGACGCATATTAGCCGGCGGTGGAAGGCGGCATGGGTCTCCCATGCCGCCTTCACGTCTTCAGGTCCGGTCGCGCTCGGCCTCGGCGGCATCCAATTGGGCATCCGTCCGGGCCTTCACGATTAGAGGGATTTGGGTTGCTTCGAACGCCGCCGCAATCGGCGGCGGCAGGGGCAGCGGCACGGGTTTCGTGAAGATCATTCCCTTGGAAATCAGCTTGATCGTCAGACCTTCCAGAGTGATTCCGTCCGGCCCCAGCACGAGGCTTTGAACGCCCGTCGGGCCGCTCACGCGCAGGGTGATGCCCTGGGGCGTCACCTCGATCCTGCTGCCCACAGCGCCGCCCGGAACCATGGCCCCTTCCAGGACGGTGCGGGTCTTCGAGGTGATGGTAGCGCTTCCGCCGGCATCCACCGCGTACAGGTTCGTCACGTCGACCACGTGGTTGCGTTGCGCCTTGAGATAGACGTGCTCCGCTCCACGACGATCCTCGAACCTCAGCTCGTTACCGGCGCCGAGCCCGTCGGGTGACGTCCGGGTCTTGAAGGTGGAGCGCGTCGCATCGCGCGGCAGGTTGGCGGCCGGCATGTTGGTCTGGTTATAGACCGCACCGATCACCAGCGGACGGTCCGGGCAGCCGCCTTCGAAGGCGACGACGACTTCCTGCCCGACGCGCGGTGTCACCAGTCCGCCCCACCCTTGTCCCGCCAAGCTCTGGGCGACACGGACCCAGCACGAGCTGTTGCCGTCCTTTTTGCCGTAACGGTCCCAGTAGAACTGCACCTTGATGCGGCCGAAGCGGTCGGTCGTGATCTCCTCGCCGGGATGACCGACGACGAGTGCCGTCTGCGGTCCGGCGATCACCGGTGCGGGGGTCCGCAGCGGAGGCCGGTAGGGGGTGGTCGCCGCCAGGGCTTCGACCCGGCTCTGGTACAGGAACCAGCGATCGTGGTCGCCGTCCTCGCGGGTGCCGCCCTCTCCCTGGAGTTCGAAGGTGACGCCGACCACCAGATAGCGTTTCCTGGCCTGCCGGGTGCCGGCGCCTTCTGTCACGTCGAAGGGGTTGGTCGCCTTGAAGACATAGCCGGGCTTGAGCGGCCGAAGATTTCCCGAAACCGTGACGCGGGATTCCCGGCAGGCGATTTCCTCGGCGCGTAGCCGTGCAAGCACCTGTCCCTCGGACAGCGAACGGTAAGTGCCTGGATAATGATAGGTCTCGCGTTTGCCCGGTGCCGTCCCGGCGACCGGGCAGATCCGCTTGAGATCGGCATTCGGCTTTTCGAAGTCGTAGTCGTTCAGCATCACCTGGCTCGGGACAAGGGCCGCTTCCTCCTGCCATTCCCAGATGATGTCATCGCGGATGCCCGGATTCTTCAGGTTCAGGTGGGTGTCGATCTCTTCCGGATCGCAGGGCTTGTGTGTCGACGTGTCGTTGACCAGGACGAGTTCGTGCCGGTCCGCAGAATGATCGAAGTAGTAATAGATGCCCTCCCGCTCCAGCAGCCGGCTGACGAAGGCAAGGTCCGACTCTTCATGCTGCACGCAATATTCCAGCGGCGGCAGGCCGCTCGGCTTCGTGCGGTCGATGAAGGTCGCTTGCGGATGATCGGCGAATATGGTCCTGACGATGTCCAGCGTCGGCTTGTTCTGGAATATGCGCGAGTTTCGCCGCTGGTCGAGCAGCCACAGCCAGGGCCGGATTTCCAGCAGGTAGTTCGTCCGCTGGGTATCGTCGATGCCGACGTAGCGGCATCGCGTGATGAGGCCGTTGAAGTAGCGCGTCTTTCCTCCTTCCAGCTTCAGGGCCGTCGTGGCGGGCTGTCCGATCAGGGGGGATAACTCCCTGATCGGGTCGCTGCTGATGATCTTGGCTTCGAACAGGAACGGTTCGCCGATCCGTTCCTCACCCTTCATCCACCTGAGCTTGGTCTTCCTTGCGTCGAGTGCCGGCGAGGTCAGCTCCGCATAGCGGTTGTCGGCCAGAAGGTTGCCTGATGCGGCCGGGTAGGGCATGGCGTTATGCTCCCGTTTCGGAATGAGGATCGGTGCGGTCCAGGGTCCAAGTTCCAAAGCCGCCGGGCGGCGGCTTCACGCGGCTCCGGCGAGGGGGCGAGCGTCGGCATTCCCGGCGGACGGGCCGGCCGCTGGAGCCAGGCAGGCGGCCAGCTCGCCGCGCAGCCATGCGTAATGGGGATCGCGGTGAAGACGCTCGTGCCACACCAGCGACAGCTCGTAGGCGGGCAGGGGCGCGGGGGGCGCCGTGACGGCCAGCGGCAGCATCCGCGCGATGCGGGTCGCGGTCCGGCGCGGGATGGTCAGGACCATGTCGGTTTCGGCTACCAGCATCGCCGCCGCCATCGTGTTCTGGACCGCGACCGGACTGGGGTCGGGTACTTCCAGCATGGCGACGGCATCGTAGACGAGGCCGGGCTCTTCCAGGGCCGGCGGTGCTATCACGACATGGCGGAGGCCGGCCAAGCGTTCCGCCTCCGGCGTCCCGCCCTGGAGTGCCGGGTGATCCGCGCGCAGCAGGCAGACGAACTGATCGGTCAGGATGGTGCGGCGGTAGAAGCCGAAGGGAGTGGTCGTGAGCTGACCGACGGCGAGATCGACGGCCCCGCTTTCAAGGCCGCGCAGCGTCCGGGTGCCGAGAGGGGCGGTGACGACGGTGACGCCCGGCGCCGCTTCCCGCAATCGGGGGAGCAGCCGTGGCAAGATATCCAGCGCCTGATGATCGGGCAGGTCGATGTTGACCGTGGCTTCCCACGATCCCGGCGCCGTTTCCCGCGAGGTCAGCAGGTTGCGCAGCATATTCAAGGCTTCGGGCAGTTCGGCGGCGAGTTGTTCGGAGCGCGCGGTCGGCACGAGGCCGGAGGACGATCGCACCAGCAACTCGTCGTCGAACAAGCCTCGCAGCCGGCCCAATGCACGGCTCATCGCCGGCTGGCTCAGACCGACCCGGTCGGCCGCGTGCGTTACGTTGCGCTCCGCCAGCAGCGCCTCGAGCGCCACC
This sequence comes from Skermanella sp., assembly GCA_035630415.1. Lineage (GTDB taxonomy): Bacteria > Pseudomonadota > Alphaproteobacteria > Azospirillales > Azospirillaceae > Skermanella. Next base: position 3,832 of record DASQKT010000548.1, on the reverse strand, counting down.
AGCAGATTGAGATCGACACCCGCGAGATTGACCCGCCTGTGGGGTGATGGATGCCGTCCGCCGTCCTGCCGGGGAGGGGCGCCGACCGACCGCAGGCGGGGACGTTCGACGCTCGTTCCGAAACCGGTTTGCATGATCTTCTGTCACCTTGCATCTTTCGCGGCGGCCCGGCCTTGGGGCCATCCGCTTGCCTCGTGTGACTTCGGATCATCGTCTCTTCAAGCTACCGTCACATGTCAGCATGGCGAAAGAAGGTTACGCCGGTAACATAGCAAGTCCCGTCCTGCCGCGCGGAAGCCTTAACTGAATTCGTAGCGCAGTTCCCCCCGGTCCACGCCGACATGGATGCCGGTCAGCGGCTGCCGGTCGCGCAGCCGTCTCAGGATCTCCCGGCTGATGTCCGGCAAAAGCGTTCCGGTCAGGATGGCGTCGATCATCCTTCCTCCGCTTTCCACCTCGTCGCAGCGTGCGCGGATATGGCCAACCAGCGTGTCGGCATAGGTGAACGGCGCATTCCGGCTCGCTTCGATGCGGTGTCGGATGGAGTTCAAACGCAGGCCGATGATGCGATCGAGCATCGCGTTCGTCAGCGGATAATAGGGGACGACCGACAGGCGGCCGAGCAGTGCCGCCGGGAATACCTCCAGCAGGGGATCGCGCAGGGCACGGGAAATGTCCTCGGGCGCCGGCAGCCGCATGGCATCCTCGCACAGCCGCAGGATGAGGTCGGACCCGACATTCGACGTCAGCAGGATGATCGTATTGCGGAAGTCGATCCGCCGGCCTTCGCCGTCTTCCATCCAGCCCTTGTCGAAGACCTGGAAGAAAACCTCGTGAACATCGGGATGCGCCTTTTCGATCTCGTCGAGCAGGACGACGCTGTAGGGCTTGCGGCGCACCGCTTCGGTCAGGCGCCCGCCTTCGCCATATCCGACATAGCCCGGCGGCGAGCCCTTCAATGTCGAAACCGTGTGCGCCTCCTGGAACTCCGACATGTTGATCGTGACGACGTTGTCGTCGCTGCCGAACAGGCTCTCCGCCAGCGCCAGGGCGGTCTCCGTCTTGCCGACGCCGGACGGACCGACCAGCAGGAACACGCCCTTGGGCTTGGATGGGTCGCCCAGGCCGGCGCGCGCGGTTTCGATCCGTCTTGCGATGGCGTCGAGCGCATGGTCCTGGCCGATCACGCGGTGCTTCAGCGTATCGGCCAAAGTCAGGACCGCGTCGATCTCGTCGGACAGCATCCGCCCGACGGGGATACCGGTCCAGCTTTCGATTATGGTTGCCACGGCCTGTTCGTCGACCGCGGGCAGCACCAGGGGACGACCACCCTGAAGTACCGCGAGGTCGACGCGCAGCCCCCGGAGCCGGTCGAGTTCATCCGGCGACTCCCGGCCGCGCAGACGGGCTTCCAACCCGACGATCTGCGAGACCAGGTCGGACTCCTCGGCATGGCGGGCCTGGAGCCCGGCCAGCGCCGACCGTTCCACCGCTAGCCGGCCGGACAGCAGGTCCTCCCGCGCTTCGTCCAGACGGCCGACCCGCCGCTCCGCCGCCAGGGCCGTCAGTTCGGTATCGAGAACCTCGATCCGCCGCGTCGCCTCTTCGATCGCCGCCGGCACCGCGTTCTGGCTCAGCGCCACCCTTGCGCATGCCGTGTCCAGCACCGAAACGGCCTTGTCCGGCAGTTGGCGACCCTGAATATAGCGATGCGAGAAGCGGACCGCCGCCACGACTGCCTCGTCCAGAACGGCGATCCCGTGGTGTTCGGCAAAGACCGGGACCATCCCGCGCAGCATGGCGACGGCGCGCTCCTCGTCCGGCTCGTCGATCTGGACGACCTGGAACCGGCGGGTCAGCGCAGGGTCCTTTTCGATATGCTTCTTGTATTCCGCCCAGGTCGTGGCAGCGATCGTGCGCAGGGTCCCGCGTGCCAAGGCAGGCTTGAGCAGGTTGGCGGCGTCTCCCGTTCCGGCGGTCCCTCCCGCGCCGATCAGGGAATGCGCCTCGTCGATGAACAGGACGATCGGCTTTGCCGATTTGCCGATCTCGGCGATCACCTGTTTCAGGCGGTTCTCGAACTCGCCTTTCGCCGAGGCCCCGGCCTGGAGAGCGGCGAGATCAAGCGACAGCAGCCTTACATCGTGCAGTGCTGGCGGTACATCGCCTTTGGCGATCCGTGCGGCCAGGGCTTCCACGACGGCGGTCTTGCCGACGCCGGCTTCGCCGACGACGATCGGGTTGTTCTGCCGACGCCGCATCAGGATATCGACGATCTGCCGTATCTCGCGTTCGCGGCCCGCCGCCGGATCGATCCGCCCGGCCTCCGCTTCCGCAGTCAGGTCGGTGACGTACCGGCCCAGAGCCGTCTCGTGGCCGGCGAGCTGTGCGGCGGCCACCGGAGCGGCATCGCCGGGAAGATCGATGCCTTCCTCGGACGATCCCCCCTCGGAGGATCCCCGTGTCAGGTCGCCGAAGCGCTCCGCGATGGCGGTCGCCTCGACGCGCTTGAAAAGCGGTGAGATGTCACAGGCCAGCCGGCGCAACCGCGTGTCCTCGAGCATGCCATGCAGCAGGTGGCCGGTGCGGATCCTGGATTGGCCGAACAGCAGGCTTGCGCTGATCCAGCCCCGCTCCATGACGAGTTCAAGCTCGCGGGAGAAGTCGAGCCTGGACGAGCGTTCCCGGACCATGCCCGACAGCGCGGCTTCGATGTCCTTCAGCAAGGCGTCGCGCGGAACCTGAAGCCGCTCGAGGATCAGCGAGGCATCGCCGTTCTCGGCACGCAGCCAGCGATCGAGCCAATGTACCGGTTCGATATAAGTATCGCCGCGCAAGGTCGCGAACTCGAAGGCGCCCTGGAGGCTTTTCATCGAGAACTCGCCGAGCCGGCCGAATACGGTGTCGCGGGTAATGATCGTCATCGCAGCGATCTTTCTTCAACGGGCATGCCCGAAATGCCGGATGCCGGCGGTTGGGGACTGTCGCGTCACAGTTACCAGTCGGCAAGGGGAAAGCTTCATGCAAAGCTGGTCTATTGATATTCAGGTACCGGCGATATTCCTGTGCTGAACATTCCGGAACGCCCTCAAGACTTCGACGGGAATTCTTCCAGGAACTTCCTGCGGAATGCTTCCCGGTCCTTCTCGTGTTTTATGTGAACCGCCAACTGGTCGTAGAATTGGCTGATCGATGCCGCCCGCAACGAGCCTTGGCGGACCAGGATGCGCCCGAAGGGTCCGATAAAGCTGACCAGCAACGTCTGTACCGCCTCCAACGCCTCAGGCGACATCGACAGTCCGGCGCCGCTGCCAAGCTCGGGCGAGGGAGGGGGAGAGGGGGAGGGCACCTTCGGCCTGTGCGCCGCGAACGCATGCAGGAACCGGTCGCGGCTTCGTTCATCGGGAATACCGGCCGCCAACTGGGAGACGATTTGCTCCTCCGACGCGGCGAGTCTCCCCGCTTCGCGTACCAGGATGCGGGCTATCGGTCCGGTCACTTCCATCAACTCGCGCTCGACGCGCTCGATAAAGTCGGATTGCAAGCCACTTGTCGCCGCCGGCGCCTCGGCAGGCCAGAGCTCGCTGTCGTCCGGCCGCGACACTGCCGATGCAAGGGCCTCCGCAAAGGCGTCTGCCGTCTCGAAGCGGTCATTCCGTTGCTTCGCCAGGGCGCGTTTCAGCACAGGCGTCAGGCGCGGATCGACGTCGCCGGCACGGTGCGGATCGATGGGGCGATCCGAGGCAAGCTCGACCAGCATTCCGGCCAAGCTCGCCCCTTGATAGGGCGAGAGCCCGGTGACCAGATGGAGCAGCACCATGCCGGCGGCGAA
>DASQKT010000547.1:0-17741 GCA_035630415.1 Skermanella sp. | reverse complement strand
TGAGAACACCGGCAGCGAGATCTTTGATTTGCTGCCCAACTGTTAAGACGAGTCTAAATACTTGAGGTTAATCTCACAAATGAATAATATCGGCTATAGGTGAACTGGGCTCATGTGAATGATGCGATGCAAAACAGGGTTTCCATCAAGGCTGTGCAAGCGTTTGAAGCGGCGGCAAGGCTGGGGTCCTTCGCTATCGCAGCGGAAGAACTGGCCGTTACTCCTTCAGCGGTAAGTCATCAGGTCAAGCTACTTGAGGAGCAGATCGGCGTCGTCCTGTTCCACCGTGTCCACCGCGCGGTCGTCCTGACCGATGCGGGCCGGCACTACGCGGCGGAAATCATCGCCGCCTTCGCCAGGATCGATGCCGCGACGCACGACATCGCGGCCACCGGCGCCAGCACCACCGTCCTGACGGTCCATTCGACGCCGAGCTTCGCATCCCAATGGCTGATGAGGCGGCTGGCGCGCTTCGGGGAGACGCATCCGGAACTCGACATCCGGCTTCATGCCTCCGTGGCGCCGGTAAACCTCAATCAGGCCACCGTCGATGTCGATATCCAGTACAATCCCGGCCCGCCTCCGGCCGGCGCCGTTATTGTCCCCTTCCCGGACGACATGATCGTCCCGATGTGCTCGCCATCGGTCGCCGACGGCATCCGGCCGATCCGCCGTCCGGCCGATCTGGCCCACCAAACCCTGATCCATTCGGAGATCACGATCCTGGGCTGGCGTGACTGGGCGCGGCGCCATCGCAAGGTGCCGCTCGACCTGGAGCGGGGGCCGCGCTTCGACCGGTCCTTCATGGCGATCAGCGCCGCCGTCGACGGGCTCGGCGTTTGCCTCGACAGCCTTTTACTGGCGGAGCAGGAACTAAGGACCGGAAAGCTGGTCGTCCCCCTTGCCGGCGATGTCATGACGGTCCGTGGACACGGCTTCGTCACCCTGCGGTCCAAGGCCGACCTTCGCGACATCAGGAGCTTCCGTGAATGGCTCTTCGGCGAGTTGGCGAAGACCCACGAATGGGCCGATCGGTTCATGGCGACCGGAATGTCCAATCCCGAGCCGTGACGCCTCAAGCCTCATAAGCCAGCCTCATGTTTCCCCAATGCATGTCGTCCACCATGATCGGGCAGTCGGCTTCCTTGAGGAAGACCACCCGGCCGCCGCCCATATCGCGGTCGTAGGTCTGGCAGAAGCTCGGTGAACGGTTGTGGGCCGCCAGAAGTCCGGCGCGGTCGTCGAAGATGCGGCGGTTGCGGGAGTTGGCGGTATTCCAGACGATGTCGCCGGGGCGCTGGGGCAGCGAGCATGACTTGTTGTGCGTCGGGATATAGCCGTTGCGATCGACGGCGGCACAGAAGACGATGCCCGGCGCCGCCGTGAGCACCGGCTCCTGGAGCGGCGGCAGGATCTCGTCGGCCAGGGACAGGAAGCGGGAGGTGTGCTGGACCGGGTCGGTGCCGTGGATTTCCCGGTAGTCCTCGTCGAACAGGGAGTCGTCGTCGATGCGGCCGGAGCGGAACGCTTGGGTCAGGGCCTGGGAAGCCCGTGCCGCCACGGCAGCGCAGATCGCGACCATGCGCTGGTCGCGTTCCGCCGTGTGTTTGACGACGGCGGTGACCGCCGCCCTCAGCGTGTCGGTCAATTTGATGAACTGGACGTGCAGCGCTCCAGCGGCCGGCATGAGGGCACGAGCCTGGATCACTCCGACCCCGTCGATGGCGACGGCGATGGTGCTGCCCAGCGTCAGATCCGGAGGCGGCGCGCCGTCGCGCGGGCGGACCAGCGCGCCGACCATCGAGAGATCGACCACGACCGAGGGAATGGCGCCATGGCCTTCGGCCGTCATGACGGCCGGCAGGGCTACCGGGACGCGCACGTGATCGTCCTTGGCTGTCGAGGTGGCGACGATCCGGACGATCCTTTCCCTCATGGCGGTCATGTCGGAGTTCAAAAGGCTGGACATCGAAGCCAGGGCAAGGGCCGACTGGCGATTGCTTTCAGCGTTGCGGGCCACGTCCTGAAGACGGCAGGCCACCTGCGTCGCGGCGCCTGCGACGGACGACATGCGGCTCTCGATCACCGCCGCCGCATCGTGCTGCTCGCTGGTCGAAGCCGATACCGCCTGGGCGGCCTCGTTGGCCCTGCCAATGGCAGCCGCGACGCTCGCCATGGTGGACGCGGTGGCGGCGGTGCCGTCGCGGATACCGTCCGCCTGGGCGGAGACGCCGGCCAGGCTGGACTCCGTCTGCCCGGCAAGGTTCTTCACCTCGTCGGCGACGACGGCGAAGCCCTTCCCGGACTCGCCCGCGCGCGCCGCCTCGATCGTGGCATTGAGAGCGAGCAGCCTCGTCTGGCTGGCGATGTTGCGGATCAGGACGACGACCTCGTTGATCCGGTCGGCGGACTGGGTCAGGGACTCGACCGATACGGTCGCGGCACGGGTCCGCACGGCCGCGTCTCCGGTGACTTCCGATGCCTCCACCACCCGGCCGCCGATGGCGTCGCCCAGGTCGAGCAGCCTACGGGCGGCTTCGGCCGCAGCGGAAACCTCGGTGGAGACGGATTCGGCCGCGACCGCCATTTCGGTCACCGCCTCTTCGAGCATCCTGCTGTTGGAAGCGACCATGCGGGCGACCTGCGAGAAACGGGCGGCCTTGTGGGCGACTTCGCCGATCGTGTGCATCGCCTCGCGCTCCACCATGTCGGAGAGCGTCAGGATCTCGCTCTTGAAGGCCTCGGCCGCTCCCTTCTGCACATAGGCGGAGATCGACAGGCTGACGTCGTAGAGAAGCGCCCGCAGCACGGCCTTGAGGTCGGAAGAGGCGCGGGAGGCGAAGGGATGGCGCGCCAGGACGGAATCGAACATGCGTTCGGCCAGGAACAGGTAACCGCCGAGGTAGAAGCCCGGATCGAGACCGATGCGCTCGTGCGCGGCGCCGATCCGGACCGTCCGCTCCCGGTAGGCGTCGCCGAATCCGGAGGTCAGCAGGCCGCGCCAGTGTTCGGCCTGCGCCTTCTTCAGGCGGGCAGATCCTCCCGCCTCGGACACCAGCGCCGACATGGCGGGGTGGCGTTCCAGCTTGTCGTAGAAGCCATCCAGGGCGACATCGAGGGCTGCCATTATGTCGGGAGCCATGACCTTCAGACGTTGGGTGACATCCCCGTCGATGCTGAAGAATTCGGCATCACCCATCGCATCCGTCATCGTGCCATTCCCACGCATATCGTTCCCCCTCCGGCAATACGAATCTCGATCCGGCTGCCGGTCCCAGAAAGGAGCAATTTTAGAGATATGCGATGGATATGTCCTGCGTCATGGCCGCGCGGAGCGCTATGGTTGCATCCACCCGGACCGGCCTGAACACGCCGGTCCGGTCGGGTCGGGTAAGGGCGGCGGCCTACCGGACCCCGTCCACCTGGACGACGCGCAGGTTGTTGGTGGTTCCCGCCTGGGCAAAGGGGATGCCGGCGACGACGACGATGTTCTCGGTCGGCTTGGCGAAGCCTTCGGAATGGGCGGTCGCCGCCGCGCGCTGCACCATCTCCTCATAGGTTGCGATATCGTCCGACAGGATGCTGTGGGCGCCCCAGAGCAGGCAGAGGCGGCGGGAGACCGACTCGTCCGGGGTCAATGCCACGATCGGGACGGCGGGGCGCTTCCGGGCGATGCGGGCGGCGGTCGTGCCGCTGGAGGTGAAGGCGACGATGGCGGGCGCATGGATGGCCTCGGCCAGATCGGCGGCCGCCGCTGCGACCGCATGGGGCGCCGTCTGCTCCTCGCCGGGCTTGGTGGCGTCGATGATCGAGCGGTAGAGCTTGTGCTGCTCCGTGCTGCGGATGATCCGGTCCATCATTTCGACCGCATCGATCGGATAGCGGCCGGTGGCAGACTCAGCCGAAAGCATGACGGCGTCGGCGCCGTCGTAGATGGCGGTCGCGACGTCAGAAGCTTCGGCCCGCGTCGGCGTCGGGGCTGCGACCATGCTGTCGAGCATCTGGGTCGCGACGATGACAGGCTTGACCGCAAGGCGGCAGGCCCGGACCAGTTCCTTCTGACGGCCGGGGACTTCCTCGTGCGGGATCTCGACGCCGAGGTCGCCGCGCGCGACCATGACGGCATCGGACAGGCGGATGATGTCCTCGATCTGGTCGAGGGCCGACGGCTTCTCGATCTTGGAGACGAGGCCGGCGCGGTCGCCGATCAGGCCGCGCGCTTCGAGCAGGTCGCCGGGCTTCTGCACGAAGGACAAGGCCACCCAATCGACGCCGAGTTCGAGCCCGAACGCGAGGTCGGCACGGTCCTTGGAGGTGAGCGGAGACAGGTCGAGCACCGTGCTGGGCAGGTTGATGCCCTTGCGGTTGGAAATCGTGCCGCCCACGATGACGCGGGCTTCGATCCAGTCGTCGCCGAGGCCGGTCACGCGGACCCGGACGCGTCCGTCGTCGATCAGCAGGTCATGACCCGGCATGACGGCGGCGAAGATTTCGGGGTGGGGCAGGGGGATCGAGTCCCGGTCGCCGTCGCTGCCCGAGCGCACGAAGCGGATGGTCTCGCCGGCCTCGACCTCGAGCTTGCCGTCCCGGATGGTGCCGACCCGGATCTTGGGACCCTGAAGGTCCTGGAGGATGCCGATGGGATGTCCGACCTCGCTTTCCAGCGCGCGGATGGCGGCGTGGACCCTGGCGTGGTCGTCATGGGTGCCGTGGCTGAAGTTCAGGCGGAATGTGTCCACGCCCGCCTGATTGAGCTTCTTCAGCATCTCGGGCGATGAACTTGCGGGGCCTACGGTGGCGACGATCTTGGCTCGGCGGTAACGACGCATGCTTGTTCGGCCGGTTGGCCGCCTCCCTGGTGCGGAACGGTGCGGCAAAGTGTAGCCGCCATATGTAGTTATTCAAGCACAGGTATCGGGTGCGATCCTGAACGGGCTGTGCCCCAGGCCCCCGAAACATTAGGATGCGACATGACAAGACCCTGGTTTTTTGGAGAAGGCGCAATGCGGTCCCTGGTGATGCTGGCACTATGCTTCTGTCTCGGCGGCTGCGGTCTCGCCGCCGCTCCGTGCCGAGTGGCCTCAGCCGTGATCAAGATCGTTCCGGTCGTCGGCCATGCCGCCGCCACTCCAACCGACGCCTGCGCCGCTGTCATCGATCCCTAGGCGACGCTTTTCATGCGCTGCCTTGCGGTGCTGAGCGCTTTGCCGGCCAGCCTGGAATCATAGAGGCAAGGCGGGCAGTACCGTCGAGCGGCACTCGCCGAAGCCGATACGCGCCGATCCCGGCTTGTCGCACCAGGCGCGCAGGATCACCGTGTCGCCATCCTCAAGGAAGGTCCTTGTCTCACCGTTCGACAGGCGGACCGGCTGCTTGCCGCCCGTCGTGAGTTCGAGCAGGGAACCCGCCTCTTCGGGCGTGGGACCGGATTGCGTGCCGCTGCCCATAAGATCCCCTGGAACGAGGCGGCATCCGTTCAAGGCGTGGTGGGCCACCATCTGGGAAACAGTCCAATACGCGTGCTTGAAACTCGTGCGGGAGAGCAGCGCCGCCGGTTGTCCGGCACGGCCCATGGCCGTGGTCTCCAGGGCGGCTTCGAGCTGGATGTCGATCGCTCCCATTTCCCGCGTGTCCGCCGAATCGAGATAGGCCAGCGGCTGGGGGTCGCCCTCGGGCCGGGTCCACGGCAGGCGGTACGGAGCAAGGGCCTCCAGCGTGACGATCCAGGGAGAGACGGTGCTGGCGAAGTTCTTCGACAGGAACGGTCCCAGCGGCTGGTACTCCCAGGCCTGGATGTCGCGCGCCGACCAGTCGTTCAGCAGGCAAAGGCCGAAGACATGCCGTTCCGCGTCCTGGATCGCGATCCGCTCGCCGCCGTCGTTCCCGACCCCGATGAACACGCCGACCTCCAGTTCGTAGTCGAGGCGCCTGGACGGACCGAAGTCCGGGGTCTGCCCGCCCGGAGCCACGCCCGCAGCCATCGTCTGCCCGATCGGGCGCGGAAAGGTCTGACCGCTGACGCCAATGGTGGAAGCCCGCCCGTGATAGGCGATGGGGACCCACTTGTAGTTCGACAGCAGCGGATTATCCGGGCGGAACAGCCGGCCCACGCTGGTCGCGTGATGGATCGAGGTATAGAAGTCGGTGTAATCGCCGATCCGGGCCGGCACGGCATATTCGGCCTCGGATTGCGGGACCAGACAGGCGCCCAGCGCCCCGGCTTCCGGCGCACCGGACCGCAAGGCCCGCGAGAGCGCCAGCCGCAAGGCCGACCACGCCTCCGACCCCAGGGCCATCAAGGCATTCAGGGCAGGCTCGCCGCAGGCTGCCACGGCGACGACGGCCTCGCCCGCCAAGGCCCCGGACTTCCCGGCGGCGGCGAGATCGAGGATCTGATCGCCGATCGCAACGCCGCCCCGAAACGGCTCATCGGAACCGCGCGGCCGGAACACGCCGAACGGCAGGTTCTGGATCGGGAAATCGGTATCGGGAAGGTTGGCCGATTCGACCCAGCTCTCGAGGGCCGGGTCATGGGTTTCGTTGATCGACACCATGACGGTTCTCTCCCTGTCATCTGGAATGCGGTTTGCCGCACTTCAGCGCCGATCCGGATCGAAGTGCTTGCGCAGGTGCGTTCCATAGACGCCGTAGTCCTGCTGCAACTGGGCCATCCCGGCCGCATAGGCGGTCACCCGCTGCGGGAAGCGCGTCTCGAACATGAAGGCCATGGTCCCTTCGATCTTGCGCGGCTTCAGCTCGGCATTGCTGGCGCCCTCGAAGGCATCCATGTCGGGGCCATGCGGCAGCATCGTGTTGTGCAGCGAGAAGCCGCCCGGCACGAAGCCGCCGCCGGTCTTGGCGTCGTAGACGCCGTAGATCAGGCCCATGAACTCGCTCATCACGTTCATGTGGTACCAGGGCGGCCGAAAGGTGTTCTCCGCCACCGCCCAGCGGTCGGGGAAGATCACGAAGTCGATGTTGGCGGTGCCCGGCGTCCCGGACGGCGAGGTAAGCACGGTGAAGATCGACGGGTCGGCATGGTCGAACAGCACGGGGCCGACCGGCGAGAACCGCCGGAGGTCGTACTTGTAGGGCGCATAGTTGCCGTGCCACGCGACCACGTCGAGCGGCGAGTGGCCGATCTCCGTCGCCCACAGCGATCCGCCCCACTTGACGGTCAGCTTCGAGGGCGCGTCGCGGTCCTCATAGGCCGCGACAGGGGTCAGGAAGTCGCGCGGGTTGGCAAGGCAGTTGGCGCCGATCGGGCCGCGCTCCGGCAGGGTCAGCGCGCCGCCATAGTTCTCGCACAGGTAGCCCCGCGCGGGGCCGCCGCGTAGTTCGGCGCAGAACTTGACGCCGCGCGGGATCGCCGCGACTTCGCCGGGATCGATTTCGATGACGCCGAACTCGGTGCGCAGTCTCAAGCCTCCCTGTTGCGGAACGAACAGCAACTCGCCATCGGCATTGTAGAAGTACTCGTTCTCCATGGAGCGGGTAGCGAGATAGACATGCGCCGCCATGCCGGACTGGGTGCTGGCATCGCCGGCGGTGGTGATGGTCCTGATACCCTCGATCAGCGCCACGCCTTCGGCCGGCAGCGGCACCGGGTCCCAGCGCAGGGGAGCCGGCGGAACCTCCACCTCGACGCACGGCGCCGTGCGCCACAGGCCGGGATCGGCCTTGGCGAAGCGGCCCCAATTGGCGACAGTCGGCCGGATGCGGTAGAGCCAGGAGCGCTCGTTGGAAGCCCTGGGCGCCGTGAAGGGGGAGCCGCTGAGCTGCTCGGCGTAGAGGCCGTAGGCGCAGCGCTGGGGCGAGTTGCGGCCGACCGGCAAGGCGCCGGGCAGCGCCTCGCTCTCGAACCCGTTGCCGAACCCGGATTGATACTCGACTGTCTGCCCCGACCCGGCGGAATCCGCCGGGTTAGCTCCTAGAGACGTGGCTGGCAGAGCTTCCGTCATGGTCATCGCGGTCTCCCCCTGAGCTGGTTCGCCTTCTACTCAGTATTGGTCTTATTCAGTGTTGGGCGCCGACGATCAGGTTGCCACTCGAATCGACATGAATTTGCTGCTTCGATGCATGGATGCAATGGATGCAGGAGAGTGGAGCATGGGTCCAGGCTCCCTCTTAAGCCCCCGGTCCCGTGGACCCGAAGCCGGCAAGGCGCCTTCTATTCGCTGAACGCCTCCTCCCGCTTGGCGCGGATGCCGGGCATGATGACGACGATCAGGAGCGCCAGCGACACGGCGAGCAGGCCCAGGCTCAGCGGGTGGGTGACGAACACCGAAGGACTGCCCCGGCTGAGCAGCATGGCGCGGCGCAGGTTCTCCTCCAGCATGGGACCCAGGACGAAGCCGAGAAGCAGGGGCGCCGGTTCGAAATCCAGCTTGATCAGCAGGTAGCCGACGACGCCGAACAGGGCCATGATAAAGACGTCGAAGGTGCTGTTGTTGACGCTGAAGGCGCCGATGCAGCAGAACGCGATGATCGCCGGAAACAGCAGGTGGTACGGGATCGTCAGCATCCGGACCCACAGCCCGATCAGCGGTAGGTTGAGCAGGACCAGCATCAGGTTGCCGACCCGCATCGACACGATCATGCCCCAGAACAGCGCCGGTTCGTCGGTAACGACATTAGGGCCGGGCGTGATGCCCTGGATGATCATCGCGCCGATCATCAGCGCCATGACGGGGTTGCTGGGAATGCCCAGCGTCAGCATCGGGATGAACGAGGTCTGCGCGCCGGCATTGTTGGCCGACTCAGGCGCCGCGACTCCCTCGATGGCTCCCCTGCCGAACTCCGCCCGGTTGGGCGACAGGCGTTTCTCCAGGGTATAGGCCGCGAACGAGGACAGCATGGCGCCGCCGCCGGGCAGGATGCCGAGGATCGAGCCCAGACCGGTGCCGCGCAGGACGGGGCCGACGATCCGCCTGAAGTCGTCCCTGGTGAGCATCAGGCCGCTGACATGTTTGACCATCACGCTGCGGGTATGCTCGTGTTCCAGGTTGCGCAGAATCTCACCCAAACCGAAGACGCCCATGCTGAGAGCCACGAAGTTGAGGCCGTCGGCCATTTCCGGCAGGTCGAAGGTGAACCGCTGTACGCCGCTCTCGACATCGGTGCCGATCAGTCCCAGCAGCAACCCCAGGACGATCATGGTAAAGGCCTTGAGCAGCGAACCGCTCGCCAGCGCCACCGAAGCCACCAGCCCAAGCACCATCAGGGAGAAGTATTCGGCCGGACCGAACTTGAGGGCGACGGCGGCAAGCGGCGGCGCCGCAACGGCGAGAAGGACCGTGGCCACCGTGCCGGCAAAGAAGGACCCGAGGGCGGCGGTCGCAAGCGCCGCTCCGGCCCTGCCTTTCTTCGCCATCTGATAGCCGTCGATCGCGGTGACGACGCTGGAGCTTTCGCCCGGCAGGTTGATCAGGATCGCGGTGGTCGAGCCGCCGTACTGGGCACCGTAATAGATGCCGGCCAACATGATCAGCGATGAAACGGGGTCGAGGCCGAAGGTCAGCGGCAGCAGCATCGCGATCGTGGCGACCGGCCCCAGTCCGGGAAGCACGCCGACCGCCGTACCGAGCAGGACGCCGATGAAGCAGTAGAGAAGATTGAACGGGCTGAGCGCGGTCGAGAAGCCCAGGCCGAGATCGCTGAACAGTTCCATTGTCGGACTCCTCTACCGGGTGATGGCCGACGCCGTGGCGGCGACTGCCTGGGACCAATAGCCGGCGCTGAGCCAGGGACCCGTCAGCGGCAGCGGCAATCCCAGCAACTGGATGAACAGGAAGGCGCAGAAACCGGCAAGACCGACCGACAGCGCCAGCGAGGCGCGCAGGCTGGCGTAGCGGCTGGCCCAGGCGGAGGCGAGCACGACGAGCAGCAGCACCGGACCCAATCCCAGGCCGCGCAGGGTCAGGCCGAACAGGAGCGAGGCTCCGATGATCAGGCCGAGGCCGCGCCAGGGCAGGCGGCCGAATGCGCCCTCGCCGAAGGGCCGGCGCAGGGCCAGCGCCGTGATGACGCCCCCGAGCACTATCATCAGAATGCTGAGTATGGTCGGGAAATAGCCCGGCCCCATGCGGAGCGAAGTGCCTGGGTCCAGTTCCCAGCCGGACAACAGGAAACCGGCGCCAATCGTCATGACGACCAGTCCGCCTGCCAGATCCCTGGGTTTTTCAATCGATGCGGTCATGGTTTCCTCCTGGATTGCTGGTCCGCGCTCTTGGTTTCGGGGCCGGCATTCTCCGGCCCGGCGCGTTCGGCTTGGTTCGTTCGGGATGATCGGTTCTCGGGCTCGGGAGGCCGAGACTCGCTATGAGCCCCTGCTACGAGCCCGAGTAGACGGCGTTCCTTTTCTCCAGAAACGCCCGCATGCCTTCCTTCTGGTCCCCGGTGTCGAACAGCAGCTGAAAGGCCTTGCGTTCGAGGGCCAGGGCGGTTTCCAGCGGAACGTCCTGCCCGAGCCGCATGACCTCCTTGATGGCGAGCACGGCCAGGGGCGGCATCGCGAGAATGGTCCTAGCGATTTCCAGCGCACGGTCGAGCGCCGTCCCGTCGGGCACCACTTCCGACAGCATGCCCATCGACAGCGCCTCGTCCGCCGTGACCGGTTCGCCGGTCAGGATCAGCTTCATGGCCCTGTATTTGCCGACCGTGCGCAGCAGGCGCTGCGTGCCTCCGGCTCCGGGCATGATGCCCACCCGGATCTCCGGCTGCCCGAACTTCGCGTTGCCGCCCGCCACGATCATGTCGCACGCCAGCGCCAGCTCGCAGCCGCCGCCCAGCGCATAGCCCTCGACGGCGGCAATCAGCGTTTTGGGAAAGCGCCGGAGAACCGTGAACATGCGGTCGGTCTCCCGCAGGCCATGCTCCGTCGGGCTCATCGCCGCCATTTCGGCGATGTCGGTGCCCGCGACGAAGAATCCCCCCGCGCCGGTCAGGACGACCACCCGCACGGCGGGATCGGCGGCCAGTTCCTCCACAATGTCCGCAATGCGCCGCTTGACGTCAAGGTTGAGGGCATTGCGGCGTTCCGGCCGGTCGATCGTCAGGATCGCGATGCCGTCGCCCGCGCGCCGGCTGATCACCGGCTCATCGGTCTGTTCGTTCCCGGTCATTGGCTGTCTCCTCAGACCCGCTCGACGATGGCGGAAATGCCTTGCCCGACGCCGATACACATGGTGCAGAGCGCACGCCGGCTCCGGCGCAGTTCGAGTTCCCGCACCGCCGTCAGGACCAGCCGGACGCCGCTCATGCCGAGCGGATGCCCGAGAGCTATGGCGCCCCCGTTCGGGTTGACGTGCCCGGCGTCCTCGGACAGGCCGAGTTGCCGGAGAACGGCGATGCCCTGGGCCGCGAAGGCCTCGTTGAGTTCGATCAGGTCGATCTCGTCGATCGCCAGCCCCAGCCGGGCAAGCAGCCTGCGGGTCGCCGGCACCGGACCGATCCCCATGACGCGCGGCGGCACGCCGGCCGAGGCGATGCCGATCACTCTTGCCCTGGCGGTGAGACCGTGGCGCTTCACGGCCGCTTCTGACGCGACGATCATCGCCGCCGCACCGTCGTTGACGCCCGACGAGTTGCCGGCGGTTACCGTCCCGCCGCTCTGAAACGCGGGTTTCAGCTTGCTCAACTGCTCCAGCGTCGTATCGGGGCGGATATGCTCGTCATCTCTGACCTCGACCGTCTCGCGGCCGCGCCTTGCCGCGACGGCCACGATCTCGTCGGCGAAGCGGCCGGATTTCTGGGCCTGTGCCGCTTTTTGCTGACTGCGCAGGGCGAAGGCGTCCTGATCCGCGCGGGAGACGCCGAACTCGCCGGCGACGTTCTCCGCCGTGACGCCGAGAGGATCGACGCCGAACGCGGCTTCCATTTTGGGATTGACGAGGCGCCAGCCGATCGTCGTGTCGTGCATCCCGGCATTGCGGGTAAAGGCGCTCTCCGCCTTCGGCACGACGAACGGCGAGCGGCTCATGCTCTCGACCCCGCCGGCGATAAAGAAGTCGCCTTCGCCCGCCTTGATCGCCCGTACCGCCACCGCAATCGCCTCCAGTCCGGAGCCGCACAGCCGGTTGACGGTAGCGCCGGAAACCTCGACGGGCAGTCCCGCCAGCAGGGAGGCCATGCGGGCGACATTGCGGTTGTCCTCGCCCGCCTGATTGGCACAGCCCAATATGACGTCGTCGAGCGCCGCCCAGTCGGCGGAAGTATTGCGCGCCATCAGGGCGGCCAGCGGCACGGCGGCCAGATCATCGGCGCGCACGCTCGACAGGGCGCCGCCGTAGCGGCCGATCGGCGTGCGGACGGCATCGCAGATGAATGCTTCGTTGCTCATGTTCCGGACCCTGTGATGGAGTGGAAGGGACGGGCGGCCAATGCGCGGCGGCGCAGCAGTGGAGACGTCCGGTAGCGATCCTCGCCGTAGACGTCCGCAAGGTTGTCCAGGACCGCCACGATCTGCGGCAGGCCTACTGCCTCGGCCCAGGCGAGCGGCCCGCGCGGATAGTTGACACCCTTCAGCATCGCTAGATCGACGTCTTCGACCGTGCCGATACCGTGGTGGACGGCATCGGCCGCCTCGTTCGCGAGCATCGCTAAGGTGCGCATGACGATCAGGCCGGGGGCGTCGTCGATGACCAATACCGCCTTGCCCAAGGCCTGGAAGAACCCAGCCGCACCGGCGGCAGCATCGGGACCGGCCTGGTCGGCTGCGGCCAGACACATCCGCGACGCGGCCTGGTAGTCCAGGGCGAGGTCGAAGAGGACCGTTCGACCGTCGCCATCAGCCGCCCGCGCTGTCGCCGTCCGGCCGTCGGTCAGCGCCAGCCGGACGCCGTCGATCCGGATGACGCCGTCGCCGCCGCGGGTCTCGACGCTCAGTCCCGCCGTGCGGGCGAGGTCGAGCAGGGGACCGGCGACGCCGAGGTCTCCCTCGAAGACGACTTTTTCCGGACGGGGACCGTCGGGGGCGAGCGCCGGAGCCGGCTTTTCGGCTCCGTCCCGGTAGTCGTAGAAGCCACGCCCGCTCTTGCGCCCGAGCAGGCCGGCATCGACGAGGTCCTTCTGAACCAGCGACGGCCGGTAGCGCGGGTCCTGGAACAGCGCGTCGTAGACGGAGCGGGTCACGGCGAAGTTCACGTCATGCCCGATCAGGTCCATCAGGTCGAAGGGACCCATGCGGAAACCGCCGGCCTCGCACAGGACGGCGTCGATGGCCGCCGGCGCAGCCGCCCTTTCCGCAACCAGCCGCAGGGCCTCGCCGTAATAGGGGCGGGCGACCCGGTTGACGATGAAGCCCGGAGTCGAGCGGCAATGGACCGGGATCTTTCCCCAGGCTTTGGCGGTCGCGAAGATGGTGTCGGCGACATCGCGGCCGGTGACGTGGCCGCTGACCACTTCGACCAGCGGCAGCACGGGCGCCGGGTTGAAGAAATGCATCCCCACGACCCGGTCCGGCCGGCGGAGCCGCGCCGCCAGGGCGGTCACGGAAAGCGACGACGTGTTGGTCGCGACGATGGCGTCGGCGCCGACGGCGCTTTCCACCTCGCCCAGCAGCGCCGCCTTGATGTCGAGATCCTCGACGATGGCTTCGATCACCAGCTTGGCGGGGGCAAGGTCGCCGGGTCTCGATACCGCCTTGATTCTCTTCAGCCGGCTGTCACGCTCCGCCGCGTCGATCTTCCGCCGCTCGACCAGACGGTCGAGATTTCCGGCGATCAGGGCGATGCCCCGCTCCAGCGCCGCCGGATCGGCATCGTACAGGAGTACCGGGTGACCGGCGGCAGCCGCCACCGAAGCGATCCCGCTTCCCATCGTGCCGGCCCCGATGACCGCTACCGCGGCATATGAGGGCAGGGGAGGGGTGATGTCGCCTGGATGTCCGGTCATGACAGCACGACCAGTCCGTCGGCGGCGCAGACGCCCCGGCCTTCCGGCAGGACGAACAGCGGGTTGATCTCGGCCTCGACCAGCCGGTCGCCCAGAACGACGATCATGTCGGAGAAGGCGAGGATCGCGGAAACCAGGGCGTCCAGGTCGCCGCGCGGACGGCCGCGAAAGCCCTTGAGGAGTTGCGACGACTTGATCTCGTCGATCATCGCCTGAGCATCGCGCTTGCCGAGCGGCGGCAGGCGGATCGCGGTATCCTTGAACAGTTCGGTCGTGATGCCTCCCAATCCCAGCAGAATGGCCGGCCCAAGCTGGGGATCGCGGTGGAAGCCGAGGATCAGCTCGACGCCGCCCGTCACCATTTCCTGAACCAGGAACCCTTCCACATTGGCTGTCGTGGCCGCCTTGACCATGACGTCCATGGCGCGGCACCTGTCAGCGACATCATCGGGTTTGATATTGACCATGACGCCGCCGACTTCAGTCTTGTGGGCGATGTCGCGGGAGAGAACCTTCAGGACGATGTTGCCCTCCATCCGCTGTGCTGCGGACTGCGCTTCCTCGGGCGTCGAGACGGCGGTCTCATGGGCGACCGGAATGCCGAACCCGGCGAACAGCCGCTTGCTTTCGATCTCGTTCAGGGGGCCTGAGGGAAGATCGCCGGCCTGCTGACCGGAGCCGCTGGTGAGAGACGACGGACCGGCAGTGTCCCCGGCACCCATCCGGGAGCCGGCGCGATGCATCGCGGACAGCGCGGTGGCGCAGCTTTCCGGCGCCGTGAAGGTGGGAACGCCCTGCCCGTTGAGATGGCTGACGATGCCCGGCGCTTCCGGACTGACATAGACCAGCAGGGGCTTGTCGCTGCCGGACAGGCTGTCCAGAACAGGACGGGCCACGAGATCCGGCTGCCCCACCCCAGATGATCCGACGATGACGATCACGGCGTCGAAGGATGGGCTTTCGAACAGGATCTTGATGATGTTGCGGAACAGATCGGGACGCAGGCCGGCCAGGGTCACGTCGATCGGGTTCCGGTCGAGTGCGGCATCGCGGAGGTCCAGGGCTCGAAGCCGTTCCGCCGTGGACTCGTCCGGTGCGGGCGTATCGAAGCCCGCCATGCCGCAACTGTCGGCGACCAGACTGCCGGCGCCGCCGGTCGAGGTCACGACCGCGACGCGCCGTCCCTTGAGGACACGCTTCGCCGACAGGGCGACCGGAATGTCGAGCAGTTCGGCGAAGGTTTCGGCGCGGATGATGCCGACCTGCTTGAACAGCGCTTCATAGATCGCGTCGGCGCCGGCGAGGGCGCCGGTATGCGACACCGCCGACCGGGCGCCCGATTCCGACCGGCCCACCTTGAACACGACGATCGGCTTGCCCAGGCCGGCCGCCCTTGCCGCCACCTCCCGGAACCTGTCCGGCTTCCGCAAGCCTTCGAGATATACCGCGACGACCGAGGTCGCGTCGTCGTCCAGCAGATGGTCGATGATGTCCGAGACGTCGAGGTCGGCCTCGTTGCCGGTGGCGACGAGTTTGGAGAACCCGACGCCACGGGCCGCCGCTCTCGACAGCAGCGAGCCCAGAATGCCGCCGCTCTGCGAAACGAGTGCTATGCTCCCTGTCCGGAGGCCTTCCATCTCCAGAGCGCCGCTGGCCGACAGGGTGATGCCGTCGGTCAGGTTGACCAGACCTATGGTGTTCGGGCCGAGGATGCGCATCGGTCCGGCCGCGTCCTTCAGCTCGCGCTGACGGCGCTGGCCCTCTTCTCCGGCTTCGCCGAAACCGCTCGCCAGCACGATGGCGGCGCCGGTTCCGGCTTCCGCCAGTTGCCGGACCACGTCGGTCACGCGGTTGGCGCCGACGAGAACGATGGCGACGTCGGGAACGCCCGGCAGCGACGCCACGTCGGCATAGCACGGCAAGCCGGCGACGGTGTCGTATCGCGGGTTCACCGGATAGATGCGCCCTTCGAACCCGTGCTTGCGCAGATAGGCTATCGGACGGCTCGTCAGCTTGCCGGGATCGTCGGAAGCGCCGATGACGGCGACGCTGGCCGGTTGGAACAATCGGGAAATCGAGTTCATCGCGCGGCGCTCCCTAGCGTGACGTCTTGTTGAGAAAAGCCGCGACCGATTCCTGATGCTCGGCGGTCGTGTAGCAGATCGCCTGCGCCTCGCGTCCGAGCGCGAACACCTGGTCGTCGCCAAGCTCGAAGGTCTTGTCGAGCACCGACTTGCAGAGCGCCAGCGCCGCCGTCGAGCCCTGGCTGAGTTCCGATGCCCACAGGCAGGCGTCCGCCACAAGCTTATCGGAAGACGTCACCCGGTCGGCCAGGCCGATCGCCAGCGCTTCCTCGGCGCGGACCTGCCTGCCGGTGAAGATCAGCTCCTTGGCGCGCGAGAGGCCGATCCGGCGGGGCAGGAAGTACATGCCGCCGCCGTCGGGAACGAGCCCCCGGCGGATGAAGCTCATGGAGAAGACCGCCGCTTCGGATGCGATGATGAAATCGCAAGCCAGCGCCATGTCGCAGCCCAGGCCCATGGCCGGCCCGTTCACGGCGGCGATGGTCGGCTTGCCCATGCCGTGGATGGCCGCGATCCCCTGATGCGTGCGCTTCTGGCGGCGCCAGCCGTTGAAGGCGATCTGCCCGGCGGGAGCCTTCAGCCTCTCCTGCATGCCGGAAATATCGCCGCCGGCGCAGAACGCCGTGTCCTTTCCGGTCAGCACGACGGCGCGGACGCCGTCGTCGCCGGCGATCCGGTCGAGGATCTCGATCAGTTCCGACCGCATGGCGTCGCTGATCGCGTTGCGGGCGGCCGGGCGGTTGAGGGTGACGACGGCGATCTGGTTTTCGACGGCGAGTTCGACATGGGACGTCGCCTGCGTATCTGCGGACATTGCGCACTGGCTCCTGTATCGCCGCGCCTGGGCTTCCGGGACCACCCGTGAGGACAAGCTTCCTCATCCGACGCCGCTGGCGCAGGGTCCCGGAACTGGCGATGACGATGGTTGTGGAAAGTTGGAAAGTTGGAGAACCCGGCTAAGATCAAGTTCAGGGCCGACCAGCATGCCGGATTATTTCGGCTTTACTGTGCCTGGATCTTTTCGGTCTTGATCAGGTCCCGCCAGCGGGCGGCTTCGGACTGCACATAGGCCTCGAACTCTTCCGGCGTGCCGGGGACGATCGTCAGACCTTCGACTTTCTCGAGCTTCTTGAACGCTTCCGATTGAATGCTCGTCGCGACCGATTTGTTGATGCGGTCGATGACGTCGGGAGGCGTCCCGGCGGGCGCATACAGGCCGTACCAGCCATCGGCGACGTATCCTGGAACGCCGGCCTCCGCGATGGTCGGCAGATCGGGGAACGCCTTCGAGCGCTCGGCGGAGGTCACGGCGAGGGGACGCAGGCTTCCGCTTGCGATATGGCCCGAAACGCTTGCGACTGTGGTAAAGAGCACCTGAACCTGTCCGCCCAGCAGGTCGGTGATCGCGGGCGCCGCCCCCTTGTAGGGGACATGCGTGATTTCAGTGCCCGCCAGATGGTTGAACAGCTCGCCCGCCAGATGGGCGGAGGTGCCGTTGCCGAACGATCCGTAATTGAGTTCGCCGGGGTGCGCCTTGGCGAAGGCGATGAGATCGGCGACCGTCTTGAACGGCAGTTCGGGATTGATGACCGCGATGTTGTATCCCTTGGCGACCAATGCCACGGGTGCAAAGGCCTTGGCCGTGTCATACGGCAGCTTGGAGTTCAAGCTGGGATTTGCGGCATGGGCGAAGGTCGCCATCAGCAGCGTGTAGCCGTCCGGATCGCTGTTGGCGACGATGTTCGAGCCAATGATGGTTCCCGC
>DASQKT010000546.1:0-2557 GCA_035630415.1 Skermanella sp. | reverse complement strand
TCCCGCTGCTGGCGATCCCGTTCTTCATGCTGACCGGCAGCATCATGATGGGCGGCACCCTGGGACGGAACCTGCTCGACCTGCTGAGCACGCTGATGGCCCGCTTCCATGGCGGTCCGGGTCAGGTCGGCGTGATGTCTTCCACCATCTTCGGCGGCATCAGCGGCTCGGCCGTGGCCGACGCTTCCGCAATCGGCTCGCTGCTGATCCCTTGGCAGAAGAAGCTGGGCTATCCGCCGGGGTTCGCCGCCGCGACCATCGCGGCTTCCGCGACGATCGACATCCTGATCCCGCCTTCCATCCCGTTCATCATCTACGCGCTGGTCTCGCAGACCTCGATCGCCGACCTGTTCATCGCGGGCGTCCTGCCCGGCATGATGCTGTGCTTCGGGTTCATGGCGGTCTGCTACGTGGTCGGCCGGTCACGCGGCTTCCAGCGGGAGAAGCGCCCGATCAACGCGCGGGTCCTGCTGAAGGAGTTCGGCTATTCGCTTCCAGGTGTCCTGCTGCCGGTCCTGATCGTTATCGTGCTGCGCTTCGGCATCGCAACGCCGACCGAGGTCGCCGTCCTGGCCGCCGCCTACGCTCTCGTCGTCTCGCTGCTGCTCTACCGCGACCTGACGTGGAAGCGCATGATGGTCTGCATTGAGGAAGCGGGGCTTGCTACCGGCATCGTCCTGCTCGTCATCATGGCGTCGAGCGTGGTCGGCTGGATCGTCACCTTCGAACAGATCCCGGCGGCGGTCACGGCCTGGATGACCACCTACCTGACCTCGCCCTGGATGATCATCCTGGCGATGAACGTGATCCTGATCTTCCTCGGGATGTTCATCGACCTGCCGGCCGCCGTGCTGCTGGTCACCCCCATCTTCCTGCCGCTCGCCGCCAGCATCGGAATGGACGACGTCCAGCTCGGCGTGATGATGGTCGTCAACCTCGCGATGGGGCTCTACACGCCGCCGGTCGGGACAACGCTCTTCATCGCAAGCTCCGTCGCCAAGGTGCCGATGGGGGCCGTCGTCAAGGAGATGATGCCCTTCTACGGCGTGGCGCTGCTGGTGCTTTTCCTCGTCAGCTACTTCCCCGCCTTCATCCTGCGAGGCTGAGTGCAGATGATCCTCAAGGAACCGCAGCCATGACCAGCGCCGGTCCCCGCCAGATGGCGAATGCGATCCGCTTCCTGTCGATGGACGCGATCGAGCGTGCCGGGGAGGGCCATCCCGGCACCCCGCTCGGAGCGGCCGACATCGCCACGGCGCTCTTCACGCGCCACCTCAAGTTCAATGCCAAGGACCCGCTGTGGTTCGACCGCGACCGCTTCGTGCAGTCCAACGGCCACGGCTCCATGCTGCTCTACTCGCTGCTTCACCTGACGGGCTACGAGAAGATCAGCCTGGATGAAATCAAGCGCTTCCGCGTTCTCGGCTCCCACTGCGCCGGGCACCCGGAACACGACCCCGCCGCCGGGATCGAGGTCACGACCGGCCTGCTCGGCCAAGGCATCGCCAATGCCGCCGGCATGGCTCTGGCTGAAGCCTTCCTCAACCAGTGGTTCGGCCCCGGCATCGTCGATCACCGGACCTACGCGCTGGTCGGCGACGGCTGCCTGCATGAGGGTGTCGGTCAGGAAGTCATCTCGCTGGCCGGTCACCTCCGGCTCGGTAAGCTCACCTTCCTGTGGGACGACAACCGCATCACGGATGACGGCGACATCGACCTTGCCTTATCCGACGACATCGCCGCCCGGTTCCGCACCAGCAACTGGCACGTCCAGGCGGTCGATGGGCACGATCCGGAGGCTGTTTCCGCCGCCCTCGCCGCCGCCAAGGCGGACCCGCGCCCGTCGATGATCGCCTGCACCACCACCATCGGGCGCGGCATTCCGCGCGTCCAGGGACAGCGCGCCGCCCATGGCGGCCGCGTCTTCAAGGACGACATCGATGCCGCGCGCCGGTATCTGGAATGGCCGCATGCGCCATTCGAGTTCCCCGGCGACGTCCTGTCAGCCTGGGCCGAGGCCGGGCGCAGAAGCGTGCCGGAATACGAAGCCTGGCAAGCCCGCGTCGCCGCAATGGACCCGGACAAGCGCCGCGCCTTCGACCGCCTCCGCGAAGGGCGGTTGCCGGAGGGATGGGATGCCGCCCTGCACGCCTTCAAGGCCCGAGCGGCTGAAACCCGTCACGCCGACCATGGCTACAAGATCTCGGGCGATATCGTCGAGTTGCTGGCGGAAGCGATCCCGGAGCTGATTTCCGGCGCTCCCGACCTGGAGGGCGCCACGCTGCACAAGCGCCGCCTGTCCGCCTTCACCTCGAACGACCGGGGCGGACGCTACGTCCATTACGGCGTCCGCGAACACGTGATGGCGTCCATGCTGAACGGCATGGCGTCCCACGGCGGCGTGGTCCCGGTGGGGGTGACCTATCTGGTCTTCTCGGACTACAACAGGGCGCCGATGCGCATGTCGGCCCTGATGGGCCTGCCGGTCAAATACGTCTTCAGCCATGACTCTGTAGGCATCGGCAGCAACGGGCCGACCCATCAGCCGGTCGAATTC
>DASQKT010000545.1:0-4527 GCA_035630415.1 Skermanella sp. | reverse complement strand
TTGATGCCAAGCAGGTGAACACTTTCTACGTTGGAAAGAACCAGGGTCGTATCAGCGCCGTCTTGAACCAGAAGCGGCTTTACGTCGGAAAAATCGTCAAAGCCGTAGCCGACAAGCTTCAGTTTGTCTCCGGCGCCGGCGCCACCCTGAAAGTCTGCGATAACGTCGTGAGCCTGTCCCTTCACAAAGATGAAGGTATCGGCGCCGCCTCTTCCCCAGGAGGCGTCCTTGCCGGCTCCGGTATTGATGAAATCGTTGCCGGGGCCACCGTTGACGTGATTGTTGAGTGAGTTGCCGGCGATTTTGGCGCCGCTGCCGCCCATGTAGATCAGGTTTTCGACATTCGCCGGCAGGCTGTAACCTGTCGAGACCAGGGTGTGGATCGTGTCGATGCCCTGGCCGGTGCCTTCGACGACCTTGTCGGTGATGCGGTCGACGACGTAGGTGTCGTCGCCACCTTGTCCGCTCATCGTATCGCTGCCGGCTTTGCCGTCGATCTTTTCGTGAGCGGACGATCCGGTCAGCGTGTTGTCTGCCGTCGTCCCATTGATAAACTTGGTCGGAGCCGCCGAAACGGGCGGGGTGTAGTCCGCATCGGCGGGAGGAACGGGAACAGGATCGACCGGCGTCGGCGGTGGCGGTGGCGGCGGGGATGTCGTCTCCCAGGTTTCCATGTAATTGTCGACGGCGGTTCCCATCGGCTTGTAAGCTCCGGTCGACGTATAGAGGCCGTAGTGAGCTTCCGGCGAAGTTCCCATTTCCGGCTGGTCGAACAGCTCGTAGATGTGTGCCGCCTGGATGCCGTACTTGGTGGCAACGGCATTCCAGTCCGCCATCGTCTTGACCAGCCACTGCGCTTCCGCCGCCTCGCCCATCGAGCCGGGGCGGGCATTGACTTCGGTGATCCAGATCGGCTCGCCGAGCTTCTGGTGAATTGCCAGGGCATCCACACCGCCGCCGCCCACGTTCATGGGGCTTCCCTGGTCGGAATACCAGTGCATCGCGGTGATGTCCCACTTGACGCCGTCGGCGGCAAGGCGCTGGAGGAACCCATAGTGATGCCAGCCTGCGTCATCGACCACGGTCTTGGCCGTCGCATCCGCTCCTTTGGCGCCATCGTACATGCCTTTGATCAGGCCGCGGGCAATGGCGTAGGGCGCGTTGTTGTAGTCCGAGGCCAGGGCTCCCGAAGCACCCGCCTTGATCGACAGATTGTCGTATTCATTGCCGAGTTCCCAGGTCATGCCGGGAAACGCTTTGGCATACGTCGCGGCTATGGCCTTGCCGGCGGAGTATGCCGCGGCCTCAGTAGTATATCGTTCCGGATGCAGGTTGATGATCGGCAGGATGTCGATACCGCGCGCCTTGCCTTCGGTTACCAGGGTGCGGAGAAGGTTCATCGATCCAGCATCGGAATTGTCGAGATCGACGCGGTAAGACTGGAGGCCCATCTGTTTAATAAGATCGAGTTGCTTGGTCACTGAAATACCGCCGTGACTCCAAAACGGATGGCCGTTCACGCCCCATTGAATAGGAGAATTAATAGTCGTGCTCAAGATGATCTCTCTTAGCAAGTTATTGAAAACTTTTGCGTGATTAATTTTTGAACTGATTTGATTAACAAGAAGTTTCCCAATGAGAAATCGATAGTGACTTTAATTGCCTATTAAGGTGTCAAAGTTGTGCCAGGGCTATGCATGAAATGTCACGGCTTATATTATCGAATATTAACGAAAATGCGTCGCTACGGACCGCTGGCAGGATGCCAAGCGCCGAATATGGGTTAGCGATTGACGCCGCAGGCAGTGGTGCAGGGAAGTCGGAATATAAAGACGACCAAACCTATCGTGATAATGTAGTTGATTGCCGCCGCGCGAGGCGGCACCATTCACGGGCAAACGGTTCCACAAGATCCAGGATCAGACTGCACGCCCGCTGAGAAGCCGCTGAGAAGCCGTAGAAGAGAAGCCGTCACCGAGAAGCCGTAACCGGGGAACAGGAAATCGCATATGGGAAAAGTCCAGAGGGAACAGCGCATCGGCATCGTCGGGGCCGGCTTCACCGGCACCTTGCTTGCCGTTCACCTGATGCGTCAGGCACAGGTTCCGACGCATCTCTTCCTGGTGGAGCGGCGGGGTGATTTCGGGCGGGGAGTCGCCTATTCGACCGGCAACGACGGCCACCTGCTCAATGTCCGGGCCTTCAACATGAGCGCTTATCCGGACGATCCCAGGCATTTCCTGATGTGGCTCTGGGCACGGGACGATCCGCGCAGTCCGGCCAACGCGATCCCTCCCAGCGGCCACGCCTTCGTGTCGCGCGGGCTTTACGGCACCTATGTCCAGGAACAGTTCGCAGCGGCGGTACGCGACGCCTCCGGGCACGTCACCTGCTCGACGCTGGGTGACGACGTCGTGGACCTGCGCCGCCGGCCGGAAGGCGGCTTCGTACTTCGTCTCGCCTGCGGCAGCGAGCTGGAAGTCGATACCGTAGCTCTCTGCATCGGAAATTTCCCGCCGACGCTGCCCGGCGGCGTGTGCGGGGAGGGGGCTGGCAGCCCGTTCTACATCGGTGATCCGTGGAACACCAACCGCATCGCCGAGATCCCGCAGGACGCGCCGGTTCTGGTGCTCGGTACCGGCCTGACGACTGCGGACCTCGTGATCTCGCTCCAGCGAAGTGGCCACCGCGGACCGATCACGGCCTTGTCCCGCCGGGGCCTGCTGCCTACGACCCATAAGGAAGCGCGGTCCTATCCGGCCTATGTCGGCGATTTGCTGGCAGAGGGAGCGCCGCCGTTGCGCGTGCTCGACCTGCTGCGCCGCATCAGGGCGGAAACCCGCCGGGGTGCTGAAGCCGGTTACGACTGGCGCAGCGTCCTGGACGCCCTGCGCCCGCATCTGCGCCGCCTTTGGGGCGGTCTGCCCGACAATCAGCGCCGCCGTTTCCTGCGCCATCTCCGCCCCTACTGGGATGTCCACCGTCACCGCATGGCGCCGGAGGTGGCGAACATCCTGGACAAGCTGGTAGCGGAAGGCAGGCTGACGTTCCAGCGCGGCCGGCTGCGCACCCTTCGCCCGGCATCGGCCGGTCTCGTTCCCGTCATAACGCCGCACGGTGGCACCGAGGAGCGGGAGTTGGCGCCGGCCTGGGTCGTCAACTGCTCGGGACCTGCCTGCGATTATGCCCGCATCGACCATCCGCTGGTCCGCAGCCTGCTGGATGGCGGCCTCGCCCGGCCGGACCCGCTCGGGCTTGGGCTGGACGTGACCGAGCAGTCCGTCGTCATCGGCGCCGACGGCAGCCCAACCGACGGCCTATATGCGCTGGGTCCGGTCACTCGCGGCGCCTTCTGGGAGATCACCGCCGTTCCCGAACTGCGCGTCCAATGCGCCGAGATCGCGCGCCGGCTTCACCCGGCCTATCTCTGAAGCCATGGCTATACCCGCTGCATCGTCCCCGGTACGTTTCCGTCGGCGTTTCCTCCCCAAATTCGGCAAGCCACCCATAGCCATCCTGCGTGTGGAAGTGTTTCATGGGGTGGAAGCTGACGAGGAAAGAGAATGACTGAGACCACTACCTACGTGACAATCAGCGCCGAACCCCTCAAGGCGGTGACGCGGGCGATCGTGACCGCTGCCGGTTCGAGTGCTCGTGAGGCCGATCTGGTCGCCGACCACCTGATCGAAGCCAACCTGACCGGCCACGACTCCCACGGTGTCGGCATGCTGCCGCGCTACATCGAAGTGTTCCTGGCCGGAGATCTGAAGGTCAACGAACATGTGTCCGTGGTGAACGATACGGGGGCGCTCCTGACGCTCAACGGCAACGCCGGTTTCGGTCAGGTGATGGGCTACGAGGCGATGGAGCGCGGAATCGAGCGCGCCGCCCAGCACGGCGTCGCCGTCGTCGGGCTTGCCAACAGCCATCACATCGGCAGGATCGGGCATTGGGCCGAGCAGTGCATCGCGGCCGGCTACGTCTCCATGCACTATGTCAACGTCATAAGCGAACCGGTCGTGGCGCCGTTCGGCGGACGCGACGCCCGTTTCGTCACCAACCCGTTCTGCGTCGGCATCCCCCGGCCGGACGGAGAGCCGGTTCTGCTCGATTTCGCGACAAGCAGGATCGCCATGGGCAAGGTGCGCGTCGCCATGAACAAGGGCGAAAAGGTCAAGCCCGACACCTTGCTCGACCATCGCGGCGAACCAACTGACAATCCAAGCGTGCTGTTCGTGGAACCGACGGGAGCGCTCCTGCCATTCGGCGAGCACAAGGGCTTCGGACTTGCCGTGGTGTGCGAACTTCTGGGCGGAGCGCTGTCCGGCGGCATGACGCTTCATCGCAAGCCCGCCAGCCGGGCCATCATCAACAACATGCTGTCGATCATCATCGACCCCGACCGTCTGGGCACCGCCGCGAATCTGTCGGCCGAGACGGCGGAGTTCGTCGAGTGGGTCAAGCAGTCGCCGGTAGCCCAGGGCGTCGAGCGCATCAGGATCGCGGGCGAACCGGAGCGCGACAGCC
>DASQKT010000544.1:0-13322 GCA_035630415.1 Skermanella sp. | reverse complement strand
CGCGAGGACACGGTATGCCAGCTCCTTCCGGCGGTGCTGTTCCTTGAGTTGACCCGCGCCAATCCATATTTCGGCGCATGGTTCCATCAGGAATTGATCGAGCGCTTGCGCGAGATGGCTGTGCGTCAGGCCAACGGCGAGATGACCTCCTTCATGATGGCCCGCATCCGTCAGGCCTTCATCCATCCCGCGACCTATGTCGATGCCTCCTGCACCGCCCGCGAAGCGGTCGCCGCCATGAAGGCGACACGCTCGACCTCGCTGCTGGTGCGCGACGGCGAAGGGGAGAACGAGCGCGTCGGAGTCCTGAGCGACCGCGACCTGCGCGACGCCGTGATCCTGGATGGTGCGCCGGTCACAACGCCTGTCGGGCCGCTTACCAGCTACTCGATGATTTCGCTCGACATCGACGATTTCCTGTTCAACGCGCTGGTCGTGATGACCAAGCACGGCATTCGCCGCGTCGTCGTGACCGAAGAGGGGAGGATCGCGGGCATCCTGGAGCAGGTCGACCTGCTGGGCTTCCTGTCCAACAACTCCCATATCGTGGCGATCCGGGTCGAGCGCGCCGGCGATCTCGCCGATCTCAAGGCGGCCTCGGCGGAAATCCCGACGCTGATCCAGGCGCTGCACGCCAACGGCGTCAAGGTCCAGCTTATTGCGGAAATGGTCACGGCCCTGAACCGCCGGATCTTCGCCAAGCTGTTCGAGATGCTGGCGCCCCCCGACCTCCTGGAAAATTCCTGCCTGATCGTCATGGGGAGCGAAGGTCGGGGCGAGCAGATCCTGAAGACGGACCAGGATAACGGCCTGATCCTCCGCGACGGCTACACTTGCCCCAACCTCGACGCGATCACGGCCGAATTCTCAAGGTCCCTGATCGAGTTCGGCTATCCCGAATGTCCGGGCAAGATCATGGTCAACACGCCGGAATGGACAAGGCCGCTGGCCGGATACCGGGAAGCGATCCACAACTGGGTCCATCATCCCGACGAGGCGGCGCAGCTCAATCTGGCGATCTTCTACGATGCGGCGGCCGTCGCCGGCGACGCGACCCTGCTGGACAAGGCCCGCGAGTACCTGCTGGAGGTACTGTCGAGCAACGACGTCTTTTTCTCCCACTTCGCCCGGCCGACGCTCAGCTTCGACACACCCATCGGGATGTTTTCGAACCTGCGTGGAGAGCAGCTCGACATCAAAAAGGGTGGCATCTTCCCGCTCGTTCACGGTGTCCGCAGTCTTGCGCTCGAGAAGCGCATGACCGAACGCAACACTCTGGACCGAATCGAGAAGCTGGTGGCGCTCGGAGTTTTCGACCAGACCATGGCGACCGAACTGTCGGAGTCGCTGCTGGCCATGATGGCGCTGCGGCTGAAGCTCCGCCTTGCCGCTGGTGAGATCGGGACTCAGAAGGACAACTTCATACGGCCCGACCAATTGAACCGGCTGGAACGCGACCTGCTCAAGGATTCGCTGTCCATCGTCAAACGGTTCAAGGAATTCATCACCTATCATTTCCACTTGAAGATGTTCTGATCATGCTGTCGGATCTCCGCAAAAGCTTTAACCGGCGCAACCTGACCGATCCGTCCTTCGGCTTCCTCTTCGAAGAGGATTCCAGTGGCGAAGTCGTCGTGCTGGCGGTCGGAGCTACATCGTTCGAGCCGACACAGGCCGAACTGCTGGAACTCACGGCTATCGTCATCCGCGGGAACCGATTGCTCACCAGCGAAAGGCTCCACCTGACGACGGCTGGCGACGCGGGCGGTACCGAAGAGGCGGCTCTGTCACTGCTGCGATTCGCAGGTTCACGGCCGCTGGTTGGTTACTACCTGAACTTCGCGGTCGGTCTGCTGGACCGCATCGTCCGTCCGCTGATCGGCATTCAGATCCCGAACGAAAAAATCGAGGTATCGAGCCTGTACTACGACCAGCGGCGAGTTTCGCCGGGAAGGAACCCGGCAGACCTGCGCTTCGACGCGATCCTGCGCGACCTGGAATTGCCGGATCGGGGATCGTCGGGCTCGTTCAACGACGCCGTATCGGCAGGGTTGATCTACTTAACGCTACGCCAGCCAACATAAAAAATAACGTTAAGATGAAATTACCTCTTCATATAGATAATTTTATTGCGAATCAGCCCGTTTTCCGTTTGAATGAACGGTGAACCGGTTACTTCAGGATGCCGATGATCTCCCGACTGATCGTCTTAGTCAGCTTGATGGTGTCCTTCTTCCTCGGGGTCGAGAGCGCGAGGGCGCTCGACCTTGTCAATATCGTTCTGGCGCCATTACCCCCCTTCATTATTGAAGGAGGGGTGCTTGGCACGCCCCCAGGCATAGTGACGGAAATCCTGACCGAAGCTTACCGGCGGGAAGGCAAGCAGCCTTACTATGCCTATATGCCGGCAGCCCGTGCCGAGCATACCGTCCGAAATGGCCGGGCGCTTGCGACGGTCGTCTCGGGCGATCCCAAGGATCAATCCGGCGATTTCGTTCTGTCGAACAGCTTGCTACGGACGCCGATCGGCGCTTTTGTCGCCTCCAGCTATTCCGGACCCCCGCTGACCAGTTTCAAAGCGATCGCCGACCGGCAGGCCGCGATACAAAGGGCAGGCGAGGGACGTCTGCGGGTAATATCGATCCATGGCGATCAAGTTATGGATGAATTGCGTGAAGCCGGCGTCGAGGTCGAGGAGGTTCCCGGCGTCGAGTCCGCCCTGGCGCTGGTCGGTCGTGCGGAAGGCCGGGTAGTTCTCGTCACGTTCTCGATCGCCGCCGTGTATATGACGAAGACCAGTGGTTTATCAGTGTCCCAGCTGGATACCTTCACCATCGGATACTCGGACTTCTATCTCGCGATATCAAGGAGCAGGCCCGGCGCCGTCGAACTGGCCAACCGCTTCAACCGCGTGCTGGAAACTCTGCGGCTCGACGGGACCGTGCGTTCCATTCTTACCCGTTACGGCATCACCCAGGCCACTCCTGACCTCGAGCCAGTCACGAATTAGCCCTTTCGATATCGTCTCCGGCGCAACGAATCCGTCATTCGCGGGTTTTTGGCTCGATGATTTCACATGGTGTCGGGTGGTTTCACCGTACCGCCGCGACAGCTTTGCGATATCCCACAGCCTCGGATCAAGCGAACGGATGATGATCGACCGACTTCTCGACCGGTCCGCGCGCGGCCTGCTTTTGGTCTTGCCCGTCCTGGCCGTGCTGCTCAGCAGCGTTCCTGTCCTCGCCCAATTACCGTCCGGCGCCATGCCTGGAGCGGCGGCCCCGAAACAGCCGGCTACCCAGCCAGCCACCCAGCCGGACGTGGTGGCGGAAGATCCGACCCGCCGGATTGCCGATTTGCTGGCGACCCTGGAAGATCCCGCCGCTCGGGAGCGGCTGGCTGCACAGTTGCGGACGCTGCTTCAGACACAAGCACAAGCCGAGTCCGAAAAGGTAGAGCCCCCAAGTTCCCGCGTGCTCGAGTTCATGTCCGAGCGCGTCGGTCGCCTGAGCCATCAGATGATCGCCTTCGGCAGCGTCTTCGCCGACCTGCCCGACACGGTCGAATGGCTTCAGGGGCAGGCGACCGACGAGATGAGGCGGGACCGCTGGCTTCAGGTGATTTTCCAACTCGTGCTGGCGGTCGGCGCCGGATTCCTCGCCAGCGCCCTCGCGTCCCGTCTTCTCCGGCGCGCCCGCCTGTCGATCGAGAGTCGCAGGAACGAGCGGGTGCTTGCGCGCATTCCCCTGGCGATCCTGCGAACCGTCCTTGAACTGGTCCCGATCGGAGCCTTCGCCATCGCCGGCTACGGCACGCTGTCGCTCACCGATCCACCGCTGGTGGTCCGGCTGGTGGCCTTGATCGTCATCAACGCGACCATCCTGATTCAGCTTATCCTGGCGTTCACCAAGGGCGTCCTGGCTCCCGTGGCGCGCAACCTGCGCATGCTGCCGATCGACGACGAGTCGGCGCATTACGGCTATATCTGGGTCCGCAGGCTGGCATATACCGCCGTCTACGGGTTCTTCATCTCGGAAGCGGCCTATATGCTGGGGCTTCCCAGCGGTGCCCACGAAGCCCTGCTGAAGGTGATCGGCCTCGTGGTGACCGGCATGCTGGTCATCCTGATCCTCCAGAACCGCAAGGACGTGGCGGAGTGGCTGCGCGGCCGGCCCCTCACCGGTGGTTCCAATGGCCATGTCGAGGCTGAGGAGATCGCGGCCGGGAACCGAAACGGCGCCTTCAGGGCGGCACGGCGCCGGCTGGCGGAAGTCTGGCACGTCCTCACCATCCTGTATCTGGTCGTGATCTACGGCATCTGGGCGCTCAGCATCCCCGACGGGTTCGAGTACATGCTCAAGGCGACCGGTCTGTCGCTGCTGATCCTGATCGCCGCCAGGATCGTCGTGAACCTGATCGACGCCGTGATCCGCCGGGGCTTCTCGATCTCCCCCGAGGTCAAGCGTGAATTCCCGCACCTGGAGGAGCGCGCCAACCGTTACCTGCCGATTCTCCAGAGGGTGCTGAAGGCGATCATCTGGTTCTTCGCCCTGATGGCGCTGCTCAACGCCTGGGGCGTGGACAGCTTCGCATGGCTCGAGTCGCCGCTCGGCCAGCGCATCGGTTCCAGTGCCGTCTCGATCGGCGTCGTGCTGCTTCTCTCCGTCATCACCTGGGAACTCGTCACCAACCTGATCGAACACTACCTGTCCGGTAGCGATCGCTATGGCACCCGGATCGAGCGAAGCGCCCGTGTCCGGACCCTGCTGCCGCTGCTGCGGAACGCCGTCATGGTGCTGCTGATCACCGTAGTCAGTCTCGTCACCCTGTCGGAGATCGGCGTCAACATAGCGCCTCTGCTTGCCGGTGCCGGTGTCATCGGCCTCGCCATCGGTTTCGGGTCGCAGACACTGGTGAAGGACGTCATCACGGGCCTGTTCATCCTGTTCGAGGACACGATTTCGGTCGGCGACGTGGTCGATGTCGGCGGTGGTCATAGCGGGTTGGTCGAAGCGATCACGATCCGCACCATCAAGCTGCGCGACCAGGCCGGGGGCGTCCACTCGATCCCGTTCAGTCAGGTCAACTCGGTCCTGAACATGACCAAGGACTTCTCCTACTACGTGTTCGACATCGCCATCAGCTACGGCGAAGATCCCGACCGGGTGATCGGCGCGATAAAGGATCTTGGAGCGGAGCTTCAGGCGACCCCGCAGTTCGGCCGTGTGATCCTGGAACCGATCGAGATCATGGGCGTCGATGCCTTCCGCGACAATGCCTTCGTCATCAAGGCGCGGATCAAGACCCGCCCGATCCAGCAGTGGAACGTCGGTCGCGAGTTCAATCGCCGGATGAAGCTTCGTTTCGACGAGATGGGCATCGAGATCCCCCTGCCGCACCGTATCGTCCAGTTCCGTCCCGAGCATGCAGTGGAACGGGTGGACGAAAAGGCAGTGGCGGCGCTTGGGTCGGCAACCATTCCGCTATCCAGAATGGGATAGCTTTATATTCTTTAGCCTATGCTCCATGAAAGGAGTGGTAGATAATTCGGTCAAATGCGGGTAAAAGTTACAATTTCGGACAGGTAGTCACCGCCCATGCGTGGGCAACCAAACTCCGGAGTTGCAGCAGATGCTCATCAAACAGCTTTCCTGGGTTCCGGGGCAGGGATGGGACGTCGTCATTCCCTCCGACGATGTCGAATCCGCTGACTTCGTTCTCTACTTTTTCGGTCCCGGCTTGGAAGACCTTCCCACCCGCCTCGCGGAACTGGGAGAGAAATTCCCCAAGGCCCACATGGTCGGCTGCTCGACCGGCGGTGAAATCATCGGCGAAGAGGTGTTCGACAACAGCCTCGTCGCGTCCGCCGTCAGCTTCGAGCGGACGCCCATCCACGTCGCCAAGGTCGAGATCGCGGGCGACTCGTCGCGCGACGTCGGCCGGCGTCTGGGCGCGGAGTTCCCGAAGGCGGAATTGCGCGGTCTCTTTGTGCTGTCCGACGGCACCGGCATCAACGGCAGCGATCTGATCCGGGGACTTCAGGACACGCTCGGTACGGGCGTCACGATCACCGGCGGGTTGGCCGGCGACGGCGCCGATTTCCGGATCACCTATGTCGGGGCGAACGACCTGCCACAGCCGGGCCGTGTTGCCGCGATCGGCTTCTACGGCGACTCCGTCGCCGTCGGCCATGGCAGCTACGGCGGCTGGCAGCCCTTCGGACCGGAGCGCCGGATCACCCAGGCAGTCGACAACGTCCTGCATCAGCTCGACAACGAACCGGCGCTCGATCTCTATAAGCGCTATCTCGGCGAGCAGGCGGACGGTCTGCCCGGTACAGCGCTGCTGTTTCCCCTGCGCCTGACGCGTCCCGACGGGGGCGAGGTCGTTCGTACCGTCGTCGGCACCGACGACGCCACCAGCACCATGGTCTTCGCCGGCGACGTTCCGGAAGGCAGCTCCGCCCAATTGATGCGTGCGACGTTCGACAAGCTGATCGACGGTGCCGGCGAGGCCGCCGACCAGGCTGTCGTCGCGGAGGGTACCCACCTGGCCATCCTGGTCTCCTGCATCGGGCGCAAGCTCGTGCTGGGGCAGCGCGTGGCGGAGGAGGTCGAAAGCGTCCTCGACGTGCTGGGCACCGATGCACGCACCATCGGTTTTTACTCCTACGGTGAGATATCGCCCCAGGCGCGGACCGGCGCCTGCGAACTGCACAATCAGACCATGACGATCACGACCATCGGCGAAAAATGAGCCTGCATCGGCTGCTCGAGCGGCAACTCAAGCGGGCGGCACGTGGCCGCCCCGATGGACAACCCGAGATAGCCGCCTTGCTCGACATGATCGACTCGGCGTATCGGGAAGCCGATCAGGAGCGTGAGCGTGTCGAACGCAGCATGCGCCTGATGGAGGAGGAGCTGAGCGCCGTCAATCGCCGCGTCCGGGAGGAAGGGGCGGCGGTCGCCCGGACCATCCTCGATAACGTCGGCGAGGGCATCGTCACCTCGGATGAGCGCGGCATCATCGAAGGCGCAAACCGCGCCATCGAAGTAATGTTCGGCTATGCCGAGCATGAGCTGCGAGGACAGAACCTTTCGATCCTGATGGCTCCCGCCGACGCAAGTCCGCACGACGGCTACATGCGGAACTATCAGAGCACCGGCGCCGCCCGGATCATAGGCCGCCAGCGCGAAGTCGTCGCCTGCCGTCGTTCCGGCGAAATTTTTCCGATCGAATTGGCGATTGCAGAAATCACCCTGGAAGAAGGGCGTAAATTCATCGGCGTGATCCGCGACATCACGCTGAGGAAGGAGGCGGAGCGGGAGATCCGCGCCAGCGAGAAGAGTTTTCGCGATTTCGCGGCCTCCGCGTCCGACTGGTTCTGGGAGATGGACGACAGGCTGCGGTTCACCCGCTTCCTCGGCAATTTCGAAACAGTGCTCGGTCCGTCCGCCGAGCTTTCCGTCGGCCGGACCCTTCGCGACCTGATGGGTCCCGATGCCGAGACGGAGCGGCTCGGCGATCTCGACGCGCACAGGCCCTTCCGCGGATTGACCTGCCGCTTCGACGACGTCGAAGGCGTGGCGCGGACCATCAGCATCAGCGGCACGCCGCTGTTCACCGACAGGGGAATCTTCACCGGCTATCGCGGCACCGCGACGGACCTGACCGCCTCTGTCGCGGCCGAGCAGCGCATGAACCTCGCGGAGGCCAAGCTGGCTGCCGCGATCGCCAGCATTTCCGAAGGTCTGGTGCTGTTCGATTCCGAGGACAGACTGGTCCTGTGCAATGAGCCGTACCGGCACATGTTCGCACCGATCGCCGATCTGCTTCAGCCCGGTCTCACCTTCGATCAGGCCCTCGACTCGCTGGTCGAGCGCAATCACTATCTCGACCACTCCCACACGGCCGAATGGCTGGCAGACCGGGTCGAAGCGCATCTCCGCGCCGATGGCACGCCGTTTCTCCATCACATGGCAGACGGCATGGAGATCGAGAGCACGGAGCGCCGTACTCTCGACAGCGGCACGGTCGGCATCTACGTGAACGTAACGGACCGCCGCCGGATCGCGCGCGAACTGCTCGACGCGAAGGAGAAGGCGGAAGCCGCCGACCATGCCAAGTCGGAATTCCTGGCCGCGATGAGCCACGAGATCCGCACGCCCATGAACGGCGTCATCGGCATGACCGGGCTGCTCCTCGACACCGGGCTTACCGCCGACCAGCGCTATTACGCGGAAACCATCCGGGAGAGCGGCGAAGCGCTGCTCGCCATCATCAACGATATCCTGGACTTCTCCAAGATCGAGGCCGGGCGCCTGGAGCTGGAAGAGACCGAGTTCTCGATCCTGGACGAGGCCGAAGCGGTGGTCGAGCTGCTGGCCCCGCGTGCCCTTTCCAAGGGTATCGAGATCGTCTCCTTCGTGCCGCCGTCCCTGCACAAGCTCGTGCGCGGAGATCCCGGCCGCTTACGCCAGATCCTGCTCAATCTGGTCGGCAACGCGGTCAAGTTCACCGAAAAAGGCGTCGTTTCCCTTCAGGTCATCGACCTGGACGGACCGGACGGGCTCAAGAGCATCCGTTTCGTGGTGGACGACACCGGCATCGGCATCCCGCCGGAAGCGATGGGCAGGCTGTTCCGCCATTTTTCCCAAGTGGACAGCACGACATCCCGCCGCTATGGCGGCACCGGCCTGGGCCTCGTCATCTCGAAGCGGCTGGTCGACCTGATGGGCGGCGACATAGGGGTGGAGAGCGCGGTCGGCCGGGGTTCGACCTTCTGGTTCGAACTGCCCTTGCCCCGCACCGACCTGATGCCGATGGCCAAGCAGGCCGACTGGTCGGTGCTGGCCGGGCGTCAGGTCCTGATCGTGGACGACACGGCGGTCAACCGCGACATCATGGTCCGGCAACTGGCGCCGTGGGGGGTGCAGACCAAAACAGCCGTTTCCGCTGCCGAAGGCTTGATGATCCTTCGTCAGGCGAGCAGGGCGGGACAGGCCATCGACGCCGTCCTGCTCGACCACAACATGCCGGAAATGTCGGGGATCGACCTGCTGGCGATCCTGCGGGCCGACCCCAGGCTGCGCAGCCTGAAGATCCTGCTCTGTTCGTCGTCGGGGGTCGGCAGCCTCAAGGACGAACTGGTCGGCGTCGAGGTCGACGGTTTCCTCCACAAGCCGCTGCGTCACACGACGCTGCTCACCCGCCTCGCGGAAATGCTCGGCGGCGCCATCGAGGACTCGAGCGCCCTTCCCAGCGCCCCGGCGGAACCCGCGACACCGGCCCGCCGGCTGCGCATCCTGGTGGCGGAGGACAATCAGGTCAACCAGCAGGTCGCAACCGGCCTGATCACCAAGCTCGGCCACCGCGTCGATATCGCGGCCAACGGACGCGAAGCGGTCGAGGCGATCTGCAATCTTCCCTACGACCTGATCCTGATGGACGTCCAGATGCCGGAGATGGACGGTTTCGAGGCGACCGCCGCGATCCGCCGCCTGAACGGCGGCCGGGCCGACGTGCCGATCATCGCCATGACCGCGAATGCGATGGAAGGCGATCCGCAGAAGTGTCTCGCTGCCGGCATGGACGACTATATCGCCAAGCCGGTGGATCGCCGCAAGCTCGCCAACGCCATCGGCTACTGGTCGGCCCGGCGCAGCGGCGGAGCCGAACTGGCCCCGGCCGCGGTAGTCGAGGCGGTTCCCGAACCGATGCCGCAGCCGGTGCCTGAATCAGTCGCCGAGCCGAAGCAGGACCACAGGCGCGCGATCCTGGTGGTCGAGGACGATCCGATCAGCCGCCGGATTCTCGCAGGGCTGTTGAAGGAGGAAGGGCGCGACATCGATACCGCGGTCAACGGTACCGAAGCGGTCGAAGCGGCGAAGCGGCGGCCCTACGACGCGATCCTGATGGACATCCAGATGCCGGAGATGGACGGCTTCGCCGCCACCCGCGCGATCCGGGCGCTGCCTACTCCATCAGGCGCCACTCCGGTCATCGCCATGACGGCGGACGCGGATCTTCTTCAGGGTGAGGAATGGCGCGACTGCGGCATGATCGACTTCGTGACCAAGCCGATCAACCGCAAGCAGGTCAACGAGAAGCTGGAGCACTGGACCTCACAGACCGTCGACAAAGCGCAAGCGGAAACCTCCAGTGTCGAGGTCGAACGGCTGGCCGATCTTGCCGACGCGATGGGCTGGGATACCGTCGCCGAACTGGTGGAGCTGTTCATCGAGGCAAGCGGACAATCCGTCGAAGCCATCGGCGCGGCGCTTGCCGCCGGCGATCTCGTCAAGGCCGGCAAGGAGGCCCATACCCTCAAGGGTTCGTCCAGCAATGTCGGGGCGGTGACCTTGCAGGCAGTCTGCCAAGCCTTGCTGGAGACATGCCATCATGGCGATCTCGCGGCGTCGCGTGCCCTCATCCGGCCGATCGAAACCGCTACCGCCGCTGCGGTGGCTCCACTGCGTCTGGCGGTCAGTGAGCAGGCGACGGTCTGAAACGCCTGTCTGTCCACCCACCGACCTGCCAGCCGCCCGGCCCGGCACAGCAACAAGAAGCCGCCGCCGGGAAAATTCCCGGCGGCGGCTCCAGACTTCAGGGACGAAAGAAGTCCGGTTCAGTAGACGAGTGCCGTGAACGGCCAGACATAGGCCTGTGCCATCACGAGCAGGCCGACCAGTACCGCCAACGCCAAGCTGTGGAAGAAGACGTAACGCAGAATGTCGCCTTCATGCCCGTACCAGCGGGTAGCGGTAGAGGCGACGACGATGCTCTGGGCGTCGATCATCTTGCCCATCACGCCGCCGGAACTGTTGGCCGACGCCATCAGCACCGGATTGAGCCCCAACTGCTCCGATGTGATCTTCTGCAACCCGCCGAACAGCACGTTGGACGCCGTATCCGATCCGGTCAGTGCGACACCCAGCCAACCCAGCATGGTGCCGAACAGGGGATAGAGCCAGCCGGTCTGAGCGAATGCCAGACCCAGCGTCGCGTCGGTTCCCGAGTACTTCGTGACATAGCCCAGCGCCAGCATGCCGGCGATGGTCAGCAGCGAGAAGCGGATCAGGTAGAAGGTCTTGAAGTACATCCGGATCAGGCCGAGCGGCGAATAGCCCAGCACGAAGCCGCTGACGATGGCGGCCAGCAAGATGCCGGTGCCCGTGGCCGACATCAGGTTGAGGCTGTAGATCGCCGGCTCGGCCAAGGGTGCCGCCACGACGGGCGGTACTTTCTGGACGAGGTTGTGAAGCCCTTCGACCGGAATCTTCAAGATCCAGATGCTGTCCAGGAAGACCTTGATCTGAGGCACGCCCCACATGAAGACGAAGACGCTCAGGATGATCCAGGGCACCCAGGCCTTGATGACTTGGCCACGGGTATATTGGGAAGCCCGGCGCTCATATTCGCTGTCATGGACGACCTGCGCGCCGGCCGCCTTGGCGCCGGCGATGCTGTTGTCGCGGGTCGTGGAGAGCCACAGTTCGCGCGGCTTCCAGCCCCGGAGGAACAATGCCAGCGCTGCCATCGAAACGATGGCGGCAACGACGTCGACCAGCCAGGGGCCGTGGAAGTTCGACACCAGATACTGTGGAAGGGCAAAGGAGACGCCGGCGACCAACAGGGCCGGCCAGATGCTGATCATTCCCCGAAACCCGACGAAGGCCCAAATTAGCCAGAATGGCACGATCACGGAGAAGAACGGCAACTGGCGTCCGATCATGCCGCTCAGTTGCATCAGGTCCAGGCCGGTGACGGCGGACAGCGCAATGATCGGGGTACCGAGCGCACCATAGGCAACCGGCGCCGTGTTGGCGATCAGCGACAGTCCCGATGCCGCGAGCGGCGAAAAGCCCAGGCCGATCAACATGGCGCCGGTCACCGCCACCGGTGTTCCGAAGCCGGCGGCGCCTTCGAAGAAGGCGCCGAAGCAGAAGGCGATCAGCAGAAGTTGCAGCCGGCGGTCGCGCGTGATCGACGCGATGCTGTCCTGAAGGATCGTGAACTCGCCTTTCTCGCTCGTAAGCTGATAGAGAAAAATGACGTTCAGGATGATCCAGCCGATCGGCAGCATGCCGTAAGCGGCGCCGTAGACCGCCGACATGCTAGCCATGCCTACCGGCATGCCGAAGCCTACGATGGCGACCGCCAAGGAGGCCAAGAGGCCGAGACCGGCGGCATAGTGCGCCTTCATGTGGAAAAGGCCGATGGCGCCCAGCAGGACGACGATCGGGATCGCCGCTACCAGCGTCGACAGCACCATGCTGCCGAACGGATCATAGACTTGGGGCCACATTCCGTGTCCTCCCATTGCTCGAATTATCGTGTTCGATTTTCAGATTGTCGCGTGGTGGTTCTGGCTTTGGTGGCCGATCCCGTCAGGCGGCGCGCGATGAAGCTGGAGACCCGCACATGTCGAAGGTTTCCGTCGTCGAGAGAGTGATCATCGCGGTGCTTGATGCTCTGATTAGTGGGAAAGCCATGCAGCTTGTGTAGCCAACAATTGGACCTACCATATTCTACAAGGGATCGAACGATTTTTTCAGTCGAGCGGAGGGAGGCTGTTTAAAGACGAATTGTGCAACGCACATTCCCGCACAATCCAGAAGCCGTACGGAAATGTGCGCTGCGGCATATTTCTGGGGACCGGATCAATTCTCTGCAACGAGATGTTGCTTATAGCGCTTCCAGTTCTCGACGTACCGGTCAGCGCCCAGTTGCATTCCGGCGATCTGTTCCGGCGTCAGCTCGCGAATCACCTTGCCAGGGGCGCCCATGACCATCGAGTTGTCGGGTATCTCCTTGCCCTCGGTAATCAGCGCGCGGGCGCCGATCAGGCAGTTCTTTCCGATCTTCGCACCGTTCATGATGACGCTGCCGATGCCGACCAGGGTGCCGTCCCCGATCGTGCAGCCGTGCAGCATCACCATATGGCCGACCGTGACGTTGCGGCCGATCAGCAAGGGAAAGCCCGGATCGGTATGAAGCACCGAGCCGTCCTGGATGTTGGAGTTCTCGCCGATGGTGATCGGCTCGTTGTCGCCACGCAGCACGGCGCCCCACCAGACGCTCGCGTTGCGCTTCAGGATGACGTCGCCGATGGCGACCGCGTTGGGCGCTATCCACCAGTCATCGCCTTCGGTGATGACGCGGCGGTCTTCTAGAGCGTATCTCATTCAATGTCTCCCTATCGAATAGCTGCCTATCCATGGCTCGGAACAGTGCGGAAAAACAAGGTTCACCGGATATGAGTCGCGGTCTTGGAAACAGTTTTCGAGGCACCGGCGGCATTTTCCGGCTGACGATTGTGC
>DASQKT010000543.1:0-7212 GCA_035630415.1 Skermanella sp. | reverse complement strand
AATCCCGATGGGCCAGTACTATCACGACGTCACCGGCTTGGCGGCCGCCGACGGCAACCCCGTCCGCTCGACCTTCCCCAAGGAAGGCGGCATTCAGGATTCGGGATGCTGGGCAGTGTCCAGCGCCTCGACCAAGTCGGCGGAAGCGCACGTCTTCATCGACTACATGTCGCAGCCGAAGATCCAGGCGACGCTGTCGCGCAACGTCGGGACCGCTCCGACGGTCGCACGTTCCGTCACCGACCTGACCGACGACGAGTTCGCGTCGGTGTCGTCCGACATCGCGCCGATCATCCCGCGCTACGACCTGTATCAGACCAAGTCCGACTGGCTGAACCAGAAGTGGACCGAACTGATCGTCGCCGGCTGACGCCTGTCCGTGCCGCCGCTCCCCGATCCCCAGACGTCGCGGAGCGGCGTACCGATTTCCCGATCCAGTTGGAGGCCCGATGTCCGGCCTTGTCCTTGAGGGCATTTCCAAACGCTTC
This sequence comes from Skermanella sp., assembly GCA_035630415.1. Lineage (GTDB taxonomy): Bacteria > Pseudomonadota > Alphaproteobacteria > Azospirillales > Azospirillaceae > Skermanella. The sequence goes on along the minus strand of DASQKT010000543.1, from coordinate 6,724 downwards.
AACAACGTCGCGGCGGTCGATCACGTCGACCTGTCCGTTCCCAACGGCACCTTCGTCTGCATGCTCGGACCGTCCGGTTGCGGCAAGACGACGCTTCTGCGGACGATCGCCGGCCTTGAGGAACCGACCTCCGGCCGCATCCTGATCGACGGCAAGGAAATCACGAAGCTCCCGGCGCATCAGCGCGACTTCGGCATGGTCTTCCAGTCGCTGGCCCTGTTCCCGCACCTCAACGTCGGCGAGAACGTGGCCTATCCGCTCCGCATCCGGGGAGCAGGCAAGGCTGATCAGGTCAAGCGGGCGGAAGAGTTGCTGGCCCTGGTGGACCTTGGCGGCTTCGCCGGTCGTCCGGTCTCCAAGCTGTCGGGCGGCCAGCGCCAGCGCGTCGCCATCGCCCGCGCCCTGGCGCTGTCGCCCAAGCTGTTCCTGCTCGACGAGCCGCTGTCCGCCCTCGACGCCAAGCTGCGGGAGGCGATGCAGGTCGAGTTGCGGAAGCTTCAGCAGCGGCTGGGCATCACCACCATCGTCGTCACCCATGACCAGCGCGAAGCGATGACCATGGCCGATCTGGTCGTCGTCATGGGCAACGGGCGCATCCAGCAGGCGGCCTCTCCGGTCGAGATCTACCGCAAGCCGGTTAACAGCTTCGTCGCCGATTTCATCGGCTCTACCAACCTTCTGCCGGTGCGGCAGGCCGGGGACGGGCAGGGCGTGTCGGCGCCGGGCGGGACGATTCCGGGAGTGGCGCTCGGTGCGGGACGCGATCAGGCCACCCTGTCGGTCAGACCGGAGGACGTCCATCTGGTCCCCGCCGATCAGGCGCCGCTGACTGGGCGCATCAGCTTCATCCGGGACCTGGGCGCCAGCATCGAGACCTTCGTGGATGCCGGCGGCACCCAGATCGTCGCGGTGACCTCGCCGCGCGAGCGCGCGGCTTTTCAGGTGGGCGACACCGTCGGGCTGAGGCTCGACCCCGAAGCCTGTCGGGTCCTGGCATCGTGAGGCCGGAGCCGCCCCGGCGGATCGCCGACTACTTGCCGCTGGCCTTCCCGGCCATCATGCTGACGGTGTTCTTCGTGATGCCGTTCGGCATCATGGTCATGGTCAGCTTCTTCCGCCGCCAGCAAGGCGGCTTCTACACGCCCGATTTCGTGCTAGAGAGCTACGCCCGCTTCCTCTCGACCTTCTTCGGCGGCGTCCTCAGCTTCTCGCTCGGGCTGGCGGCCTGCGTCGCCCTGATCTGCGTGATCGTCGGGTTCCCCTTCACCTATGAACTGGCGCGCGCAAAGCGCTGGGTTCAGGTGTGCTGGCTGGTGGCGCTGCTGTCGGTGCTGTCACTGTCGGAAGTCATCATCGGCTTCGCGTGGTCCACGCTGCTGTCGCGCACCGCCGGTATTTCCAACCTGCTGGTCTGGCTCGGCATGATGGACAAGCCGGTGGCGCTGACGCCCAACTTCGGCGCTGTCCTGACCGGCATGGTCTATCAGGCTTTCCCCTATACCGTGCTGGTGCTGTACCCGGCGATGGCGCGTCTCGACCCGACGCTGATGGAGGCGGCGCGGACGCTGGGTTCTCACCCGCTGAAGGCCTTCCTGACCGTCGTGGTTCCGGCGCTGCGCAATACCATCCTTGCTACCTTCATCATGGTCTTCGTCTTCGCGCTGGGATCGTACCTGTTGCCGCAACTGCTGGGCCGGCCGCAGCACTGGACGCTGTCGGTGCTCATCACGGATCAGGCGGTCTACCAGTCGAACATGCCGTTCGCGGCGGCCATGGCGGTGTTCCTGGTTCTGGTGACGCTGTCGCTGGTCGGGCTGGCGCTTCTGGTCGGACGAAAGGACGCCGCGACATGACCGGTACCCTATTCCGCCGAATTCTGTTCGGGCTGGTCGCCCTGTTCATGGCGGCGCCGCTGATCGTCATCGCGGGTGTCTCCGTCAATGCGCAACGGACGCTGGTGTTTCCGCCGGTCGGGTTTTCGATGCGCTGGTACGGTTCGGTGTTCACCGATGCCGCTTGGCGCGGCTCCCTGACGGCGTCGGTTGTGGTGGCGACCCTTGCCGCCGCCCTGGCTGTCTGCATCGCCTTCCCGCTGTCGTGGTTCCTGTGGCGGCGACACGCGCCCTGGGCGCGGGTGTTCCAGATGCTCGGAACCGCGCCGTTCGTACTGCCGCCCGTCATCACCGCACTGGGGTTCCTGGCGTTCTGGACCACGGTCGGGGCTTACGGCCAGCCGTGGACCGTCGTGGTTGCCCACGGCATCTTCTTCGTCACGCTGCCGCTGGTGACGCTGTCGCTCGGCTTCGCCTCAATCGACCGCTCATTGGTGGAAGCGGCATCGACCATGGGAGCCGATGACCGGACGATCCTTCGCACCATCGTCCTGCCTTTGATCCGGCCCTACCTGATCTCCGGCTTCGCCTTCGCCTTCGTGCTGTCGTTGAACGAGTACATCGTCGCCTATATGGCCGTCGGCTTCACGCTGGAAACGCTGCCGATCAAGATCTTCAACTCGCTCCGCTACGGCTACACGCCGACGATGGCGGCAGTCAGCATCCTGTTCGTCGCCGTGGCCGCAGTGATCTTCGGCCTGATCGCCCGGTTCGGCGACCTTCCGAAACTGCTCGGCGCCTGGAGTTCGAAAGATTGACCCCGGACAACAAACCCTTCCGCCTTGCCCTGCTTCAGATGGAAGCGGTTGCCGGCGATATCGAAGCGAACCTGCGTGCCATCCGGGCCGCAGTACTTGAAGCCGTCGGCGCTGGCGCGGCGTGCCTGCTGGCGCCCGAACTGGCGCTTACCGGCTATGGGGCAGGGGAGGCCATTCGTGCGACGGCGGAACCCGCCGACGGCGAGCACGTCAAGCGCCTGCAAGCCATCGCCGCTGAAACCGACATCGCCATCGTCGCGGGCTTCGCCGAGGCCGCCTACGGCGTCGTGTACAACAGCGCAGTTGCCGTGACGCCCGACGGTGGACGACACGTCTACCGCAAGATGCACCTCTACGGCGACTACGAGAAGTCGCTGTTCCGCCCCGGCGACGCGGCTCCGCCGGTCTTCCAGATTGGCGATCTCAAAGCCGGTGTGCTGATCTGCTACGACGTCGAGTTCCCGGAAATGGTCCGCCATCTGGCTTTGGCCGGCGCCGACCTCGTGCTCGTCCCGACCGCTCTTCCCGCCAGCGAGCACGCCGCTTTCATCGCCCGCTCCATCATCCCGGTCCGCGCGTTCGAAAATCAGGTGTTCGTCGCCTACGCCAACCATGCGGGCCGTGACGATGCCTTCGCCTATGCCGGCCTCTCCGGCATCGCCGCTCCGGATGGTTCCGACTTGGCCCGTGCATCCGAAACAGGCGCCAGTGTGTTGATTGCGGAGATCGACCCGGCGGCCTTCGATGCCGCCCGCGCCGCCAACCCCTATTTGACCGACAGGCGGTTCGGTTTCACCGCCGCCCCCGAACGCACCTGAGAAAGACGGAAGTCACGCCATGACCTCGACCGCATCGCCTCAGCCGGCTGTTCCTCCCCTGCCAGAGCCCTACGAGACGCCTTCGGCGCTCAACTTCTCCACCGTAGTCGGCTGGCCGCAAGGCAAAAAGCCTTCGGCGCCGGACGGCTTCGAGGTGACCGCCTATGCCACCGGCCTGGACTACCCGCGCTGGTTCCACGTGCTGCCCAACGGTGATGTCCTGGTTTCAGAAGCGCGCACCCAGCTCAAGCCGGCCCACAACCGCAACTCGCCCGCCGTCCAGGGCGACATGCGGTCGCGCGCGCTCGGCCAGAGCGCCAACCGCATTACCCTGCTGCGCGATGCCGACGGCGACGGCGTGCCTGAGATCCGCGAGACCTTCCTTGCCGGCCTCAACCAGCCCTTCGGCATGGCCCTGCTCGGCGACACCCTCTACGTCGCCAATACCGACGGCGTCTTCACCTTCCCCTATGCCGAGGGTCAGACCCGGATCGAGACCCAGGGCCGCAAGATCCTCGACCTGCCGGCCGGCGGCTACAACAACCACTGGACCCGCAACATCCGCGTCGGTCCCGACGGCAGGAAGCTCTACGTCACCGTCGGCTCGGCCAGCAACGTCGCCGAATACGGCATCGAGGAGGAGGTGCGCCGGGCCGCGATCCTGGAGATCAACCCCGACGGCAGCGGCGAGCGCCTGTTCGCTTCAGGCCTTCGCAATCCCGTCGGCCTCGACTGGGAGCCGGAGACCGGCGCCATGTGGACGGCGGTCAACGAGCGGGACGAACTGGGCGACGAGTTGGTCCCGGACTACATCACCAGCGTCCGCGACGGCGGATTCTACGGCTGGCCCTACGCCTATTTCGGCACGATCGAAGACCCACGCCTCGCCGGCCAACGACCGGATCTGGTCGAGAAATCGATCGTTCCTGATCTGGCCGTGGGCTCGCACACTGCGTCGCTCGGCCTGATGTTCTATCGCGGAACGAAATTCCCCGCACGCTACCGGCGCGGCGCCTTCATCGGCCAGCACGGCTCCTGGAACCGCGCCGACCTGTCCGGCTACAAGGTGCTGTTCGTTCCGTTCGCTGGCGGCCGGCCCAGCGGCCCGGCAGAGGACTTCCTGAGCGGCTTCGTCGCCGAGCGGTCGAAAAGCGAGGTCTACGGCCGCCCCTGCGGCATTACTGAGCTGCCGGACGGCTCGATCCTGGTGGCGGACGACGCCGCCGATACGGTCTGGCGAGTGGCGTTCACCGGTTAACCGGTCAGGCGTGCCGAACTTTATCCGTGCCCGTCTCCACCGCGAAGTCCAGTTGCAGGTTGACCAGATCGATCCGCCGCTCATCCGGGTCGCTCTCCGCCAGCAGGAACGGGCCGAAATCGGCCTGTTCCGTGCGCGCGATCAGCACCACTCCCGCCGGCAGCACGATCACCTGCCACGTAACCTCTTCGTGTTCCCGGCTGGCGGTGATCGGGTCGATGCCGCTGGCGCCATGGGCGGCCATGCGGGAGAACGCGACCATACCCGCAGCGTCCCTCATCACCAGCCGGTAGGCTGGATGCCGGGACAATGCCGTCTTGCCCATCTGGGGCGGAAGGTCCAGGGTGGCGATGATCCTCGGCCCGAAGGGCGTATCACGCAGGCAACCGTCGATCAGGACCGCCGGTGCCCCCAGGTCCCTCATGATGGACCGGCAATGGGTCAGAAGGGGCCGCCAGAGTGGCGGTGGATTGGAAATGCGTACAGGAATACACTGCGCCATCCTTCCCAATTGGTGACCCACCTTTCGAAAGTCGAGTGAAGTCGTCCGGTGCCGACCGGAACACCGATCATCACCCGGCCAAGCCCCTTCGTGAACAGTTTTCTTGAGTTCCCTGTCATGGCTAAAATCCAGATCGTCGCCCGCATCAACTTCGACGTCGTCGTCAGGCTCGACGGCCCCGTCAGCAGCGGCGCGCAGTTGAAAGGCCGATTCCATCCCGGACGTCTGGGGGGAGGCGGCGCCAATACAGGCGTGGCGCTCTGTCTTGCCGGGCACGACGTCAGCCTGTTCGCCGATGTCGGCAACGACGCGGCGGGGGATGGCATGCTGTCTCAACTGGCAGGTTTCGGTGCCGACATCTCCCGTGTGCGCAGGCTGAACGAGGTGTCCCCGCCTGTAATGGTCCTGCTCGATCCGGACGGAGAGCGCACCATCATCCGGGGAACGGCGCAGGCCTCCGACGCTCCGCCGCTTCCCAACGCGGACGAGCCAGCGGATGCGCTCTATATAAAGACCTACGGTACGGAAGTGGCCGGCCTGATGCGGGCACGTCTCGACCGCTGCCTCGTCGTGTCCCACGCGCCACCCGCAGGAACCGGCGACTGGCCGGCCCATGTCCTTGTCAATTCGGCGGCGCATATGAGCGAGCGGGAACTTGCCGATCCCCTGGCCTATGCCCAGGGCCTCGCAGGCGATGCGCTACGGTGGATGGTCGTGACCGATGGCGCCCGAGGCGCCACCGCCTACGGCCCAACCGGCGTCGTCAATGTTTCCGCCGTGCCGGCCGACGTGGTGGACAGCACGGGCGCCGGGGATGTTTTCATTGCGGGCCTGATCCATGGCCTGCTCGGCGGCAGGCCGATTCAGGATGCGTTGAGCGTGGGAGCACTTTGGGCGTCGAAAGCGGTCGGCTCGCCCACCTCGATTCCGCCGTCGGCTTTGGGCGACTTGTCGGATTCATGACAGGGTCTATTCTGGTGGTAATACCGCCGGCATTGACCTTCGAGGTATGCCAGCTTGTCGCGGGCGCGGATTTACTGGAAATCATCTCTGGTAATTTCTGAAGGAGATGCTATTTAAGCCCTTGTTGAGTGGCTTGGGCCCCCGACGGTCGGCATGGTGCCGTATCCGCATTTCGGCCCCTCGTGCCTTGCGGATATTGTATTGCGGACCTTCGGACGCGACTTTCGCCCGATTGACCCGCTCGCTCATTTTCCGAAAGCAGCCGCTCGTTACGCGCGACGTTCATCATCGGTCCTTCCGGTGAGAGCGTTGCCTTTGTCTTGTCCCAAAGTGGCGGCCGCGTGCCCCGCTTGAGGGAAACACGTACCGAGGATGACCTTTTTGACCATGACTTTCGCTGAACTCGACCTGCACCCGACCCTTCTCCAGGCCGTTGAAGCCGCTGGCTACAACGAGCCGACTCCGATCCAGGAAAAAGCTATTCCCCTGGCGCTGGCTGGTCGGGATCTGGTTGCGTCGGCCAATACCGGAAC
>DASQKT010000542.1:0-5852 GCA_035630415.1 Skermanella sp. | reverse complement strand
ACAGGTATGCTCCATCGCTTGCTTCTGGCCGCCGCCCTTGTCGTGGCGGCCACACTTCCGGGGTTTGCCGCGTCGCTGGACACGGTGACGGAGCGCGGCGTCCTTCGCTTCGCGGTCTACCGCGACTTTCCGCCGTTCTCGCACCGCGTCGGCGGCAATCTTGAGGGCGCCGATGTCGATCTCGCCAGGGCGATCGGCGAGAAGATGGGCCTGCGCGTCGAGTTCATGGAACTGACGGCTGACGAGAACATGGACGACGACCTGCGGAATGCCGTCTGGAAGGGCTCCATCCTTGGCGGTGGCGTGGCTGATGTCATGATGCATGTGCCGGTCAACCGCGCCTTCGCCCAGCGCAACGACCTCGTCGTGATCTTCGGGGCCTATCAGCGGGAGACTTTCGCCGTCGCCCGCGATCCCTCCCGGATTTCCGAAACCGCCGGATTCCCGGTGTTCCAGACCGAGAAGGTCGGGGTGGAGCTGGATACCGTGCCCGACTTCTTCCTGTCCGGCGCCTTCGGCGGGCGGTTGCAGGCGAATATCGTCCATTACGGCACGGTCGAGCAGGCAGTGGACGGCTTGCGGGCGGGTTCGGTCGCGGCGGTCTTCTCGCCGCTCAGCCAGCTGGAAGGGGCGCTGAGGCCTGACAAGGCCAAGTTCCCGATCGGCAGGATGGCGGCTCCGAACCTCAACCCGTCGGAATGGCGGATCGGCATGGCGGTCAAGCAGGACGGCCACGATCTGGCGTATCGGGTCGGCGACATCGTGACCGAATTGCTGGATGGTGGTACCATCAAGGCGATATACGACCGGCACGGGCTGACCCACAGCGCTCCGGTAGAATAAGAAGAATCACTGCCAGGGGAGACTTCGTGTGATCAGGATTGCCGGCTTGGCGCTCGCCATGGCCTTGTCAGCGGCTCCGGCCGCCGCAGATCAGGACGCGACCATGGACCCGTTCAGGTCCGTGATGTGGGACGACATGCGGGCGGTCATCTTGGGCGGCGGAGCCGTGCTGTTCGACCAGCGGGTCCGGGTTACGGCTCCCGCCAGTGCCGAGGACGCGCTGAACGTGCCGGTAATGGTGGACGCGTCGTCCCTGAACGCTGAGAGCAAGGTCGAGGAGATCGTCGTCTTTGCCGACATGAACCCGATCCCGCGAATCCTCAACTACCGTCCGGCCAGCGCCAAACCCGTGATCGGCCTGCGGCTCAAGCTTCAGCAGGCCACCCCGATCCGCGCCGCCGCCCGCACCGGCGACGGCGTCTGGCATGTCGGTGGAGTCTTCGTCGACGCGGCGGGCGGCGGCTGCACGTCTCCGGCGCTGGCCCATGGCGACCCGCAATGGGAACGTCATCTCGGCGAGGTTCAGGCGCGCGCCTGGGGGCAGGCGGCGGATGGGGCGGTCCGGGTCCGGTTCCGCATCCGGCATCCGATGGATACCGGATTGGCGCCGGGTATTCCCGCCTTCTACCTGGAGAACCTTGCGGTCCACGACGGGCAGGGGCAAGAGCTTGGGCGAATCGACACGTTCGAGCCGGTTTCGGAAAATCCCGTCTTCACGCTGGAAGTTTCGCCCTCGCCCGCGTCCAGGACGCTTCGGCTGACCGGGCGCGACAACAACGGGACGCCGGTCCTTGCCGACATTCCCTTGCCCTGGCGGCAGAGCGCGCTGCCATGAGGCCCGTGCTGTCGCTCGTGTTCTGCATTTTGTGGGTGTTGCCCGGCTGGGCCGCCGGTTTGACATATCGTCTGGAACCGCGCCTGATAGCGCCCGGAACCTATGTTTTCGAGGGCGCCGTCGAGCATTTCACGACGCAGAACGGCGGCAACATCCTCAACACCGGCTTCATCGTGACGAATGACGGCGTGATCGTGATCCAGACGGGACCGTCCCGCCGCTACGGGGAGGAGATGCGAGCCGCCATCGCGAAGGTGACGGACAAGCCGATCCTGAAGGTCTTCGTCAGCAATCAGCACCCGGACTACTTCCTGGGTTCGCAGGCCTTCGCCGATGTCCCGATCGCGGCGCTGCCGGGAACGATCGACGGCATCCGCGTCGAGGGGCGCGCGGTGACGGAGAACATGTACCGGCTTATCGGCGACTGGATGCGCGGCACCGACGCCGTCGTCCCGTCGGAACCGGTGTTCGCGGCGACGCAGGTCTATGGCCGGCACCGGCTGAGGCTGATTCCCCTCTCCGGGCATACTCAGGCGGACCTTGCGATCTATGACGAGACGACGCGTGTGCTGTTTGCCGGCGGGCTGGTGTTCTCCGACCGCGCGCCGACCACGCCGCATGCCGATATTCCGCGCTGGCTGGATGCGCTGGACGAGTTGGCCACCCTCGACTCGGCGGTCCTGGTTCCCAACCACGGCACCATCCGGACCGACAATTCCGCCATTGCGCAGACCCGCGATTACCTGAACTGGCTGACGGCGGCGCTTGGCCGGGCGGCGGACGGCGGGCTGGACATGACGGAGGTCATGGCGCTCGACACGCCTGCGCGTTTCGCGTCGCTTGCCGTCCTTCGGGAGGAATTCATCCGCTCGGTTGCCCATCTTTATCCAAAAATAGAACAGTCTGTCTTGTCTAAAGTCAACTGAAGAGCTGAATATTCTAGTAATCCCGCAGCGGACCGGCTGCGGGAATTCTTGTCATGTCTAAGCATAACTCTTCTCCCTGCATTGTACTTTTTGCCAATTGCTTGATCTGGTGATGAGGATAAGCTCTCGTCCGCAAAGGAAAAACAGTTGATCCATCCGGGAAGATTTGGCGATTTCAAATCAAACAGCCAATCAAACCGGGGATCCTGTCGGCTCTTTGACGGCGAGCATGAAACAAAACCAGCATCGGCGAACCGGCGCCGCGCTTGGCCAGATCTTGAGGGAGGCTGCTTAATGAAGCGTACTTTTGCGAAACTCGCCGTTATGGGCACTGTCGCGGGCGGGCTCGCGGTCGGCATGCCGGCTGGCGCCGCTCAGGCGGCCGGCGGCCCGACCGACCAGGACATCCTGAAGGATGCCGAGACTCCGGGCGATATCCTGACCTACGGCATGGGCACCCAGGGCCAGCGCCACAGCACGCTGAAGGCGATCAACCCCGATACGGTCAAGAAGCTGGCGCCGGTCTGGGCGTTCTCGTTCGGCGGCGAAAAGCAGCGCGGCCAGGAATCCCAGCCGATCGTCCATGACGGCACGATCTACGTGACCGGTTCCTATTCCCGGCTCTTCGCGATCGATGCCCGCACCGGCGATAAGAAGTGGCAGTACGACGCCCGCCTTCCCGAAGGCATCATGCCGTGCTGCGACGTGGTGAACCGGGGCGCCGCCATTCGTGGCGACAAGGTTTACTTCGGCACGCTCGACGCCCGCCTCGTGGCGCTCAACAAGGACACCGGCAAGGTCGTCTGGAACAAGAAGGTCGCCGACTATCAGGCCGGCTATTCCATGACCGCCGCCCCGCTGATTGTCGACGGCAAGATCATCACCGGCAATTCCGGCGGTGAGTTCGGCGTGGTCGGCGCCGTCGAGGCGCGCGATGCCGAGACCGGCGAACTGATCTGGACCCGCCCGACGGTCGAAGGCAACATGGGCACGCTGAACGGCAAGGACAGCACCATTACCGGCACGAAGAACGCTTCGTGGCCGGGCGATCTGTGGCAGACCGGCGGCGGCGCCACCTGGCTGGGCGGCACCTACGATCCCGAGACCAAGTCGCTCTTCTTCGGCACCGGCAACCCGGCTCCGTGGAACAGCCACCTGCGTCCCGGCGACAACCTCTATACGTCCTCGACCCTGGCGATCAACCCGGACAACGGCGAGATCAAGTGGCACTTCCAGACCACGCCGCATGACGGCTGGGACTTCGACGGCGTCAACGAGTTCATCTCGTTCGACCTGAAGAAGGACGGCAAGACCGTCAAGGCCGGCGCCAAGGCCGACCGCAACGGCTTCTTCTTCGTGATCGACCGGACCAATGGCAAGTTGCTGAACGCCACCCCGTTCGTCACCGAGACCTCCTGGGCCAAGGGCTTCGACCTGAACACCGGAAAGCCGATCTACAACGAGGACAAGCGTCCGCCCAACCCGGTCGAAGGCGGCGGCGCTTCCGCCGGCCAGGGCAAGCCGATCTTCGCGGCTCCCAGCTTCCTCGGCGGCAAGAACTGGATGCCGATGGCATACAGCCCCGAAACCGAACTGTTCTACGTCCCGGCCAACGAGTGGGGCATGGACATCTGGAACGAGGCGATCACCTACAAGAAGGGTGCGGCCTATCTCGGCGCCGGCTTCACCATCAAGCCGCTGTTCGAGGACTATATCGGTGCCCTTCGCGCGATCGATCCGAAGACCGGCAAGATCGTTTGGGAATACAAGAACCCCGCTCCGCTCTGGGGCGGCGTGCTGACCACCGCCGGCAATCTCGTCTTCACCGGCACTCCGGAAGGCTACCTGAAGGCTTTCGACGCCAAGACCGGCACGGAGCTTTGGAAGTTCAACACCGGCTCCGGCATCGTCGGCTGCCCCGTTACCTGGGAGATGGACGGCGAGCAGTATGTCTCGGTCGTTTCCGGCTGGGGTGGCGCCGTGCCGCTGTGGGGTGGCGAAGTCGCCAAGAAGGTCAAGGACATCAACCAGGGCGGCATGCTCTGGACCTTCAAGCTGCCCAAGACCTGAATGCTGGCTGCCGGGTTCGTTTCTTACCCGGCAACTTTCTGAAAACTCGGGGCCGGTCACCGCCGGCCCCGTTCCGCTGTCGGAACCCTGCTTTTGTGACGAGTTCGATCTTGCATCGAAACGGAACCCGACGCACACTCCCGTCCGGGAAACGCCGCTACAACGAGCGCAAATAACCGCCATGTGCAAGGTTTTGATCGCGGATGATCATCCGCTCTTCCGGGACGCCCTCAAGACCGCGCTTGCGGTTTCCGTCGAGGGCAGCAATCCGATCGAAGCGTCCAATCTCGACGAAGCCATTGCCGCGATTCGCGCCCATGGCGATTTCGATCTGGCGCTTCTCGATCTCTCGATGCCGGGCGTCAACGGCTTCAGCGGTTTGCTAAGCCTCCGCGCCCAGTTTCCTGCCCTTCCGGTCGTGATCGTGTCGGCTCACGAGGACGCCAAGCTGGTCCATCAGGCGCTGGACTACGGCGCCATCGGCTTCATCCCGAAATCGACTCCGCGCGAAGGCATCGCCGAGGCCTTGCGCAGCGTCATCGCCGGCAACGTCTATATCCCGCCCAACATGGCGAAGGACGACGCCGCGACCGGCGCCGACGGCCGCGACGAGGACGCCGAGATAGCGCGCCGGATCGCGACGCTGACGGCACAGCAGCTTCGCGTGCTCGAAATGCTCGGCACCGGCAAGCTGAACAAGGAAATCGCGTTCGAGTTGAGCATCGCCGAGACGACGGTCAAGGCGCATGTCTCTGCGATCCTTCAGAAGCTGAAGGTCTACAGCCGCACCCAGGCCGTCGTCTTCGCCTCTCGCCTGCACTTCGACAGTTTCCAGAACGCGCGCTGACTGCGGCCAAGCGCTTACGGACTTCATAGCCCCAGTCCCATAGGCGCTAACATAAGGCGTTCCGGTGCGAAGCTCCGGTAAAACCGCCTCCTTTTCCGTCATACCCGGACTTGATCCGGGTACCTCCTTTCATCGGCCGAATAGGTTGCATCGGGACTACGGGTTGAAGTCCTCATGTCCGTCGAAGCCGGGAGGTACCCGGATCAAGTCCGGGTATGAGTGCGTCCGTGAGGACGCTTTGTCAGTGTGGTGCAAGTCCGCACCGGAGGAGGTCACAGCTCCGAAGTCGAAGGTAACTGCGTCGCTGTGAGGCGGGGTGGAGAGCAACCTG
>DASQKT010000541.1:0-17851 GCA_035630415.1 Skermanella sp. | reverse complement strand
CGTTCTCTTGCGGGGTCCTTCAGGAAGCGGCAAATCGGATCTGGCGCTCCGCCTGATCGACGGCGGCGCGAAACTTGTCGCCGACGATCAGGTCGAACTTGCTTTGGACGCGGCCGGCCGGGTGATGGCCCGCGCGCCCGCTACCCTGTCCGGCCTGCTCGAGGTGCGTGGCATCGGTATCTTGAGAATGAACGCCGTCCGCACCGCTCCGGTCGGCCTGGTGGCCGATCTGACTTCGGAGGATCAGGTTGAGCGGCTGCCCGAAGCCGAAACCTGCCTGCTGCTTGACCGGCATGTCCGCCGGATCGCCCTTGCCCCCTTCAACGACTCCACCCCTGCGAAGCTGCGGTTGGCGGCATCCATGCTGTCGGCCGGCTCGCTGGCGCCGGTACCGGACCCATCATGATGACACCAGCGAGCGAAGGGTCGGTCTCCGGCGAGGCCCCCGGTAGCGAAGACTCCTCTACCGGGGAAAGCGCCATCCGGGAAAACGCCACTGGGGCCGCGACCGATCGTCCTACCGGACCGCCCCGCAAGCGCCCCGTCGTGGTCGTCACCGGCATGTCCGGGGCCGGCCTGTCCACCGCTCTCAAATGCCTCGAGGACCTCGGCTACGAAGCGGTAGACAACCTGCCGATGAACATGGTCGATTCCCTGGTCGAACAGGGGGACCTTGCGTCCAGGCCCGTCGCGATCACCGTCGATGCGCGCACCCGGCATTTCAGTTCCGACGCGCTGACCGCCCATATCGGCAGACTGTCGGCCCGCTCCGATCTGGCGGTCCGGCTGGTTTTCCTGGAATGCGCGGACGAAATCCTCCAGCGCCGCTATACCGAAACGCGCCGCCGCCACCCGCTGGCGGTCGACCGGCCCGTCGCCGACGGCATCCTGCGGGAACGCACCCTTCTGGCCGCCCTCAAGGAGCGCGCCGACGTCACGATCGATACCTCGCTGCTGTCGATCCACGACCTCCGCCGCATCCTCGCCGGCCACTTCAAGCTCAGCGCCGAACCGACGCTGCACGTCTTCGTCACATCTTTTTCGTTCCGCCAGGGCGTCCCGCGCGAAGCGGACCTTGTATTCGATGTGCGATTCTTAACTAATCCGCACTACGATCCGCGTTTGCGGCCTATGACCGGTCTGGACGAGCCGGTCGCGGCGCGGGTGGCGGAAGATCCGGATTACGAGGACTTCATCCGGCACCTGACTTCCCTGTTGCAGCCGCTCCTGCCGCGCTACAACCAGGAAGGCAAAAGCTATCTCACGATCGCGATCGGCTGCACGGGTGGCAGGCACAGGTCGGTGTTCGTGGCGGAAACCCTGGCCCGGTGGCTCGGAGGACAGGGATACAAGGTTGGGTTGACGCATCGTGACCTGGACCGGTCGTCCCGGACGGGAAGTCACGTACAGGAATGGCGCCCGCCAGAGCCGGCGGGCACTTGAAGAAGCCGGCGATCAGATCGGTTGAAAGAAGGAAATTCGATGATCGGAATGGTTCTGGTAACCCACGGGCGTCTCGCGACCGAGTTCGTCGCGGCACTCGAGCACGTAGTGGGCGAGCAGGAGCAGGTCGCCTCGGTCTGCATCGGACCGGACGACGACATGGAGCAGCGCCGTCTCGACATCCTCAACAGCGTCGCCGAGGTCGATGACGGCAGCGGCGTGGTGCTGCTGACCGACATGTTCGGCGGGACGCCCAGCAACCTTGCCATCAGCATCATGGACAAGGCCAAGGTCGAGGTGATCGCCGGCGTCAACCTGCCCATGCTGATCAAGCTCGCCAGCGTCCGCCAGACCGAGAAGCTGGCCAACGCCGTCCTGGCAGCCCGCGACGCCGGGCAGAAATACATCAACGTCGCATCCACCCTGCTGTCCGAGTCCTGATCCATGACTGGTGCCACCAACGATAAGGCTTCCGGCGAAGCGGCGCTCGAAGCCAGCGACACCGTCACCATTTGCAACCAGCGCGGACTGCATGCGCGGGCCGCCGCCAAGTTCGTCAAGCTGGTCGCCAAGTTCGACGCGGAGGTCGAGGTCGAGCGGAACGACATGGTGGTGTCCGGTCAGTCGATCATGGGCCTGATGATGCTCGCAGCCAGCCAAGGCTGCAACGTTAAATTGCGAGCTAAAGGCAAAGAGGCCACCCAGGTGATCGCGGCTCTGGTGGATCTGGTCGGGCGCAAGTTCGATGAAGACTGATCATAATCCTCCGCGGCCACCGGCACCCCCTGGGGTGCCGGCGCCTGAGCGGATGCTGCGGGGATTGGGCGTATCGGCCGGCATAGCGGTCGGTCCGGCCTATGTGGTCGAGACCGGCAACTTCCAGGTGCCGGAATACGAGATCGCCGAAGATCAGGTCGAAGCCGAGCGGCAGCGCTTCGTCAATGCCGCTGCCAAGGCCTGCCGCCAGATCCACAAGCTGAAGGACAAGGCGTCGCTGCTGCCGGAGTCGGCGGCGGAAGACGTAGGATTCCTGCTGGACGCCCATCTGGCGATGCTGTCCGGCTCCCGGCTGACGCGCGGAGTCGAGCGGCGGATCGTCACGGACAGGATCAACGCCGAAGGCGCCGTCCAGGCGGAAATCACTGCGCTGGCCCGCAGCTTCGCGGAGATGAACGACACCTATATCGCGGCGCGGATCGGCGACGTGCGGGAAGTCGGCAGCCGGCTGATTCGTGTCCTGATGCAGCGCAAGTTCCAGGCCTTCTCGCAAGTGCCCGACGGCAGCATCATCATCGCCGAGGAGCTGACGCCCGCCGATACAGCATTGCTGGAGCCGGGCCGGATCGGCGGTTTCGCGACGGTCCTGGGCGGCGCCGAGGGGCATACCGCCATCATGGCGCGCTCGCTCGGACTTCCGGCCGTGCTCGGCGTCGGCGGGCTGATGCCGGGCGTGAAGACCGGTGACCGCGTGGTCGTGGACGGCATCACGGGCCGGGTCTTCATCAACCCGACCGCCGCCACGCTGACCGGCTTCCAGTCCCGCCAGCAGGACTTGGCGCGCGAACGCGAGTCGCTGAAGCGTCTGCGCGACCTGCCGACCGTGACCCGCGACGGCACGTCGATCGTCCTCAACGCCAACATCGAACTGCCGCGCGACGTCGAAGGGGCCATGGATGCCGGCGCCGCCGGGGTAGGATTGCTCCGCACCGAGTTCCTCTACATGAACCGGGACGACCTGCCGGACGAGGAGGAGCAGTACGAAAGCCTGAAGAACATCGTCGAGGGCATGCAAGGCCGAACCGTGACCGCCCGGACGCTCGACGTCGGCGGCGAGAAGCTGGCGACCTCGCTCGGCGGTCATTTCGCGGAATGCGCCAATCCGGCGCTGGGCTTGCGGGCGATCCGGCTGTCGCTACGCGAACCGAAGCTGCTGGAAACCCAGCTTGCCGCCATGCTGCGGGCGGGCGCCCACGGCCCGATCCGCATCCTGCTGCCGATGATCTGCACGGTGTCGGAGGTCCGGAAGGTCCGTGAAATCCTGACCCGAGTCGCCCATAAGCTGAAGCGGCGCGGCGTGCGCATTGCCGATCCCCTGCCCCCGCTGGGCGTGATGATCGAGATCCCCGGTGCCGCGCTGTCGGCGGATGCGCTGGCGACCGCCTGCGACTTCTTCGCAATAGGCACCAACGACCTGACCCAGTATACGCTGGCGATCGACCGGGGCGACGAACAGGTCGCCCATCTGTACGATCCGCTGCATCCCGCCGTGCTGCGGCTGATCCAGTTCTCTACCGAGGCTGCCCTGCGTGCCCGCATTCCCGTCAGCGTCTGCGGCGAAATCGCGGGCGACCCACGCTACGCGGCACTTCTTCTGGGCTTCGGCATCCGGGAACTGTCGATGTCGCCGGGATCGCTGCTGATGGTCAAGCGGCGCATCCGCAACCTCGATCTGGTCGAAGCGACGAGGCGAGCCCGCGTCATCATGGAGCAGAGCGACGGCGGCCGGATCGCGATCCTGCTGGACGATTTCAACGCTCTTGCCTGAGTCGGAAAACCTGGCCGGGCTCAGCCCGGCTCGACCGCCTGCGGCTCCATGCCGATCCGCCGCGTCAGGCGGAACAGCACCGCGATCAGCACCAGCGTCAGCATGCCGGCCATCGCCAGTCCGGTCTGCTCCACCCGGTCGGAAAGCCTGACGCCCAGAAGCCCCAGGAAAATGAGGTCGGCGGCGAGAGCCAGCCCGAGCAGGAGTTGAAGGACCGTGCCGGTCCTGCCGGTGCGGGAAGAAGTCGTCCGTGCCTCGGTCATATCGTTGCGTCCAGATGATCGTTCTCATTCCTGTTATCGCAGCGCAGCAACACAAATCTATCGTAAAATAGCTGCATATATTTCCACATCCGAAACGATGGCGGTCTTTGCCGGGAACAGGCTGTATGCGGCGTGCAGTCGCAGCTTCATGCAACCACCCTCCACCTGATTGTTGCATACATAAAGATATCTTTATGCTTGCCTGTCGGGCCGACTCTTGATAAACCCTGCCCAGTCATTCGAACACAGATTTTCGCAGGAGTTTTCCAGATGGCCATCGCCAGTGGTTTCACTGATTACAAGGTCAAGGACATCGAGCTCGCCGGCTGGGGCCGCAAGGAGATCGCCATTGCCGAGACCGAGATGCCCGGTCTGATGGCCCTTCGCGAAGAGTTCGGCGCTGCCCAGCCGCTCAAGGGCGCCCGCATCGTCGGCTGCCTCCACATGACGATCCAGACCGCCGTCCTGATCGAGACGCTGACCCATCTGGGCGCCACCGTCCGCTGGTCGTCGTGCAACATCTTCTCGACCCAGGATCAGGCGGCAGCCGCCGTCTCCGCCGCCGGCATCCCGGTCTTCGCCTGGAAGGGCGAGACGGAAGAAGAGTTCTGGTGGTGCATCGAGCAGTCCCTGCGCGGCCCGGACGGCTGGACGCCGAACATGATCCTGGACGATGGCGGCGACGTCACCCAGATCATGCACGAGAAGTATCCGGAGATGCTGAACGACGTGCGCGGCCTCTCGGAAGAGACCACGACCGGCGTCCACCGCCTGTATGAAATGGTCAAGGCCGGCACCCTCAAGGTCCCCGCGATCAACGTCAACGACAGCGTCACCAAGTCGAAGTTCGACAACCTGTACGGCTGCCGCGAAAGCCTCGTGGACGGCATCAAGCGCGCCACCGACGTCATGATGGCCGGCAAGGTCGCCGTGGTCGCCGGCTACGGCGACGTGGGCAAGGGTTCCGCCGCGTCGCTGCGCAGCCAGGGCGCCCGCGTCCTCGTGACCGAGATCGACCCGATCAACGCCCTTCAGGCCGCGATGGAAGGCTATCAGGTCACCACGATGGACGACGCCGCTGCTGTCGGCGACATCTTCGTGACGGCCACCGGCAACGTTGACGTGATAACCCAGGATCACATGCGCCAGATGAAGGACCGCGCCATCGTCTGCAACATCGGCCACTTCGACAGCGAGATCCAGATCGACAGCCTTCGCAACTACGCGTGGGAAGAGGTCAAGCCGCAGGTCGACGAGGTCGTGTTCCCCGACGGCAAGCGCCTGATCGTGCTCGCCAAGGGCCGTCTGGTGAACCTCGGCTGCGCCACCGGCCACCCCAGCTTCGTGATGTCCGCCAGCTTCACCAATCAGGTGCTGGCCCAGATCGAGCTGTGGCAGAACCACGCCAACTACGAGCGTAAGGTCTACGTCCTGCCGAAGCACCTGGACGAAAAGGTCGCCCGCCTCCACCTCGGCAAGATCGGCGCCAAGCTGACCGAACTGACGGAAAAGCAGGCCGCCTATATCAGCGTGCCCCAGGCCGGCCCGTACAAGCCGGACCACTACCGCTACTAAGCGGAACGGTCGCTAACGGAGAAAAGGCCGCGAGGGCAACCTCGCGGCCTTTTTCTTATTCAGGCATTCAGGCCTGCCTTGTTCAGGCCGTAGCCAGCCCGTCGGTCCCAGGATGGGTGTCGGGAAGGCCGAGCAGGTCGATGTAGTGCGCCAGATCGTCGGCAAGCGCGCCGGTGTCCACGGTCTTCAGGATCTCCTCGCCCCGGTGGATCGTCTCGACCCATGCTTCCGGCAGCGGCGTCCCGTCCCGCACGTGATCGGCCAGGGCGGAGAAATCCAGCTTGTCGCCGCCCTCCTTGACCAGATCGATCAGCGCCGTGATCGGTGACGGCTCCGAAGAGTCCGAAACACCAGCTATCTGTGCTTCGGCGGGAGCCTTGATGTCCTTGGGATCGATCAGGTCCAGCTTTTCGTTCTCGCTGCCCAGGGTGACCGTCTGGACCACCGGAGCCGTCAGGCCGCCGCCGGAGAACTTCACCGAATAGGTCCCCGGAGCGGCCGCGATCTCGTAGCCGCCGGCATCGCCGGTGGTGTCCATCAGAACGACAGGATTGCCGGAACCCTGCAAGGTCGCTTCGACCTTGATGCCGCCGCGCCCCTCGCCGGGAGTATAGAAGTCGTTGTCGTTCAGGTCGTCGTAAGCGACCCCCGTCAGGAACACGGCATTGCCGGTCTTTCCGAAGTTTTCGGCGACCATCAGCGCGTCGTACTGCTTGAAGTCGCCCGCCACGATGCCGGTCCCGACTTCGCGGAAGCCGTCCTGCAAGATGTTGACACGGTGTCCGGGGCTCATGAACAGGGCGTCGTTCTGGGTTTCCAGAGACTTCACCTGATCCTCGGCCGCTCCCGTCGATCCACGCCAGGAGATGTTCTCGCCCCACCGCCAGTTGCCGGTCAACTGGTAGCCTGCGGCCTCGATCCGGTCGCCCGGATCGGTGCCGTTCACGCCGGTATGGGAAAAGGTATCCGTCTCCAGCATCCATTCGGCATGGCCGCGCGCCGAATCGGCCAGGACCGTATCGAACGCCAGCGGCTGTTTCGCCGCCGCCGTGATCTGCCCTTGGGAAAGTCCCTGGTTCAAGTCGATCCCCAGACGGACAGCTTCGGCCGTCGGGTCCATCCGTGCCCGATTGATCAGCTCGAGTAAATATTGGTCGAGCGCAGTCGGCTCACTCATGACAGTACCTCAAATAACACTCACATGAGCGAGTGAATAGACTGTCGGGGGGGAGTCGAGCCGTTACATTTGTGTGGCGATATTGCAGCCAGGAAGGCTCCACCACCCTTACGATACTGCGAAATCACTGATAGCTGCGTTTTGCCGGAGGAGGAAACACCCGATCACGCCGCTGCGGATGCCATCGCCTGGGTCGGCAGTATGACCGTCGTCTTCGTCCCGACCCCCGGTTCGCTCTCGATGCGGAACTCGCCGCCGTGCAGTTCGACCAGCGCCTTGACCAGCGGCAGCCCCAGGCCGGTCCCCTGGTGCTTGCGGGTATGTGAGTTTTCGACCTGCCGGAACGGTTCCATCGCAACGACTAGATCCGATGGCGTCATGCCGATGCCGGTATCGGCAACGGACAGCTCCATGCGGCTGTCGGTAAGAGCCCGGATGGCAATGGTTATCCTGCCGCCGCACGGCGTGAACTTGACGGCGTTCGACAGCAGGTTCAGCAAGACCTGCTTCAGTTTGGTGGAATCCGCCTCCAGGATCAGCGGTCCCTGGACGGACCAATCCACGCACAGGGTCAATCCGGCATTCTCGGCCCGCCCCACGATCAGCCGCCGGCATGATTCCACGATATCGTGGATCTCCACGATTTCACGGTACAGTTCCATCCGGCCCGCCTCGATCTTCGACAGGTCCAGGATATCGTTGATGATGTTCAATAGAAGATAGCCGCTCCGGTGGATGTCCGCGACGTATCCGACATAGTGCTGGTCGCCGACCGGGCCGAAATACTGCCCGATCATCATGTCCGAGAAGCCGATGATGGCGTTGAGCGGAGTCCGCAGTTCATGGCTCATGTTCGACAGGAATTCCGACTTGGTGCGGTTCGCCAGTTCGGCCTTTTCCAGAGCGGCTTCCAGTTTCTGTGACGTCTCCTCGGCGACGATCGTCTTTTCCCGTGCGGTCGCCAGCGCGCTTTGCGTCATGGTGACCTGATCGCGCAGGCTCGCCTGGGCCGCGTCCAGTTGTGCTACGGCGCGCCGCAAGACCCGGAGCGGTAGGAGATGGACAGAGACATAGGCGCCAAAGCCGAGGACGAGTCCGATGAGGCTCAGGACCCCTACCTTTGCCAGCAGCGGATAGAGGCTGAATTCGATCACCACGCTGCCGACCTGCTCGGGGCCTATTACGATGGGCGACGACTGAACCAGCCGGGGTCCCGATGGCCGGGCTCCCTGCCTGAAGACCAGACGTCCGCCCTGATAGAAGACAAGCTGGCAGACTTGGTCGCCGGGCAGGACCACGAAAGCGATCAGTTCCTCCAGGCGATGCTTGGCGAAACGCCACGCTGGCCCTTGGATATAGGCATATTCCGACAGACGGTCGGCTGCCAGACGTGTCTGAAACTGACGATAGGCGACTTGATCCCAGTAAGCGACCGTGCCGAAGCCGGCGGGCACCGCAATCGTGGTAGTCACGCCGATCGCGATCGCCAGGGTCCGGACCACCCGCTCGAGGCGCGCGAAGATCGCTTTCTCCATCAGGGGCTTACTTTCGGCTCCTCAACCGCTCCCAGGGAACGGAGCGTATCCCTGCCCTCGCGCGTCATGACGTAGGAAACGAACCGTTGGCCGGCGGCGGAAGGCTGCGCCGGCAGCAGGAGGCAGATTCGGAACGGGAACGGATAGGTGCCGTCGGCCACGGTATCGGTGGAGGGCACGACGCCGTCCAGCGGCAACGGCCGCAAGGACAGTTTTTCGGCCCGCACCTGGATCAGGGACGCCATTGCCAGCGCTCCCTCGGTACGCTGGGCGATATCGGCATTCTCCTGGTCCGTCGCCCCCACTGGAATGCCGCGCCGTTGGTGCGCTTCGTCCAGGGCGGCGGCCATTCCGGGCACAACCTTGATAAGATAGGGATACTCGGAACCGGAACGTGCCCGCAGGATGATCTTCAACGGCTTGCCGTCCCGCCAGACCGGCCGGGGGTCCCGGAACAGCGCCGGCAGTTCGGCGCTGCGGATGCCGTATCCCTGATCTGGATGGTTGGCGGCGAAGACCAGCGCCGTGGTCATGCAGGCGGCTTCCCTGACCCCTTTGGCGGTTTCGTCCGGTTTCAACCTGCGGGCGGCAAGCCCGACATCGATTATTCCCTCCGCAAGCGCCTCGATACCCCCAGAGGTGCCCAGGCTGGCAAGCACCTCGACGCGGGCATCCGGCTCCACCTTCTGAAGCTCGCTCCCCAGGATGCGCATGGCGGCCAGGACCGATCCCGTGCCGCCGATACGGATCGTTTCACCGGCTTGCAAAGGTGTGGAGACGGCAAGACAGCCGAGCATGGAAATCAGTGCCAGACGTCCGGCAATGATGCATGTGCAGTAGCGCATTGTTCCGCCCTTTCCCTGGATGCGTATCCGGACCGGAGAAAGGGAATTTTTGAATAAAATTACTGGTAATTCAATTAGACCAGCGGCATAGCCCTAATGACAGTGCGGCTTTAGGTCGCTTGGTCCAGGTAAGCCAGCAGCGCGTTGCGGAACGGCGCGATGCTCTTGTAGCGCGCTGTGTCGTCCGGCAGCCCGCGCACCGCTTCCGCCAATCGGCCCAGTTCCTGCGGGCGGTCCGCAAGAGCCTCCAATGGTCGCTGATGGGTGCGGATCGTGAAAAGGACGGCGCCCGTGCGCAGCAGCCGGCGCAGGGTCTGGCGCTCGACCCGCAGGGTGATCCGGGCGCCTGCATTCTCCGGCGTGATATCCGGAACGGTGTCCCGCCGGCCATGGCCGACCGGCTGGAACAGCGCCGGATCGTCCGTCAGCGACCAGTTGAGCCGCCAGACCGGGCGCTCCGGCGCCAGCATCCCGATGAAGCGATCGACCGGCTTGCCCAGACGCTCGGCATAGGACGGCACCGGCGCATGGATCGCCAGCATCGGCCGCCCCAGCTTGTCCGACAGGCGCCAGCGGTTGGGAAAGCACAGGACCGCCGCCGTCAGTCGAAGCTCGCCTTCGACGTCCTGAAGGATGCACAGGTCTTCCTGAACCAGCCTGCCCGCGATATCCAGCGGGTCAAGGACATCGCCGTCCACGGTCCAGCGGTCGCCGCTGTCCCGGTTGACCAGTTCAGCCCCGGCACGTTCGAACCGATCCGGGAACCGCTCCGGCAGAAATCCCGCCAACTGGTCCAGCACCTCGCGGCAGGCCGCTTCCGATCCCGGCAGCGCCGCCAGCACATCGCAACGCCGTTCGTCCAGCAGCGACTTCCGCAGCGCGATCTCCGCCACGTACCGGCTGTCGATCTCGATCCAGTCCGCCGGCTTCAGGGCCATCAGCCCCATGGTCATGCGATAGGGACCGCCGGTGAACGGCAGGTAATCGAAATCAGGCTCAGACGTCATTTATTCGGCCTGGGCGGTTTCTTCCGGGATCTGGTGCTTCAGGATCACCGGCATCTGGAGCGCGCTGAACACCAGGGTCAGCGGCATGATGCCGAACACCTTGAAGTTGACCCAGGCGTCGGTCGGCATGGTCCGCCAGACGATCTCGTTCAGAACAGCCAGCACGACGAAGAAGCAGGCCCAGCGCACCGTCAGGATGCGCCAGCCGGTCTCCGTCAGGCTCAGGACGGTTCCCAGCAGGCGCTTCATCACGTTGCGGCGAAGCGCCAGACTGGTAAACAGGACGGTGGCGAACAGCAGGTTGACGACGGTCGGCTTCAGCTTGATGAACAGGTCGTCCTCAAGCCACAGGGTAAGCCCGCCGAAAAACAGCACGAAGAAGCAGCCGACCAGAGGCATGATCGGCAGCTTGCGCTCGAAATGCCAGGACAGCAGCACGGCGACCGCCGTAGCCACCATGAAGGCGCCCGTTCCGGCCATGATGCCGGCTTGGCTATTGGTGACGAAGAAGACCGCCAGCGGTCCCGCTTCGATCAGGAGTCGGGTATATTGGTTCACGCTGCTACAAATAGCGGCGGAACGCCGGGTCACAAAGAAAAATCCGCAACCCGGCGCGCCGTCACCTATCGTTCAGCCGTCAGCCGGGGCGACGCTCGCCGGGGCCGCCTTCGGGGCCACGACCGTGACCGGGGCCGTGGTCGCCGCGTCCGTGGTGACCGCCCATTCCGCCATGCCCGCCCGGACCGTGCCGCATGAAGCGCTCGACCATCTCGTCGGCGGTCTTCTTCTGCTCGTCCGTGAAGGTGGCGTAGACTTCATCCAGGGCAGGACGGACCTGCCGGATCTGCTCCAGCCGCGCCGTCATCATCTCTTCCATGCGCTGGGCACGCTCCGGAAGGTTCGCCGGCGGCTTCATCTTGGCGGGATCGGCACACCGCTTCGCCATGGCCCCGTCGCTGTTCTTGACAGCGGCGGCGAACTTGTCCCAGGCCGGGCGCTGCGCGTCGGTGATCTTCAGCCGGGTTTCGGCAAAGGCAAGGCCGCCGGCCACCATGGCATCGTGATTCTCGCACATCCGCTCCATGCGCGGGCCGGGGCCATCGCCGCCCGGTCCACCCGGACCGCCCTGGGCGAACACCGGGATCGCGGCGGTCAGCAGGGCGCCAAGTGCGACGGTCGCCAAAACGGTACGCTTCATGATCATCTCTCCATTTTCGTCATCCAAAGCGGGAACGTCCGCTTCGATGACCTGATAATGGGTCCTCCCCGTTGCCGGTTGATGTCGGCTGAGAGGGCATTTGGTAACGGTCTGTAACCGCTCCGTCCCATGTAACGATCCGTTACAACATTTTCCTCACCCCCCTTCTCCCCTCTGAACGATATTAGGGCCATGGACAAGCAGCCCCACCTTCTCGTGGTAGACGACGACCGGGAAATCCGCACCCTGATCTCCCAGTTCCTCACCAAGCATGGCTATCGCGTATCGAGCGCCGCCAACGGCGCCGAGATGATGCAGACCTTGAACACGTCGCGGATCGACCTGATCGTCCTGGACCTTATGATGCCGGGGGAGGACGGGTTGTCGCTCTGCCGCCGGCTGCGCGCCCAGTCCGGCCCGTCGGGCGCCATCCCGATCATCATGTTGACGGCGATGGGGGAAGAGACCGACCGGATCGTCGGCCTGGAAATGGGCGCCGACGACTATTTGCCGAAGCCCTTCAACCCGCGGGAGCTGCTGGCCCGCGCCAAGGCCGTGCTGCGCCGCTCCACCGGCCTGCCGGTCGGGAACACGGCCGAGCCGGGTCAAAGCCGGGGACTGACCTTCGAGGGCTGGCGGCTCGACATCGCCAAGCGCGAACTCTGGTCGCCCGACAACGTCCTGGTTCAGCTCAGCGCCGGGGAGTTCGACCTGCTGGTCGCCTTCGTCGAGCACCCGCAGCGAATCCTCACCCGCGACCAACTCCTCGATCTGGCGCGCGGGCGCAGCGCCATGCCGTTCGACCGCAGCATAGACGTCCAGGTCAGCCGCCTGCGCCGCAAGATCGAGCCTGACCCGAAGGAGCCGACGATCATCAAGACGGTACGCAGCGGCGGCTATATCTTCACGCCGGCCGTCACGGGCGCCGCAACGGGCGCGGGGACGGGTTCCTGACATGCTGTCCGCCCTGGCAAACCGCATCTTCTCGGCCGGCATCGCGGTCCGTCTGGGCTTCACCGTCCTGATGGCGCTGGCGCTGACCCAGGGCGTCAGCGCCCTGGTCTACCTGACCGACAGGGGCGGAGAGCCGCCGCCGCGCCACCACCCGAGAGAGATGGTCGAGCGGGTTTCCGCGATCATCCGGCTGGCAGACGAGACGCCGCCGCAGTTCCGCCCGCGCGTGGTGCGCGCCGTCGATGCGCCGGGGCTAGAGGTCGAATGGCGGCCCACGGCTCCCGATTTCCACCACAACCAGACCGGTTTCCCGTTCGACGGGTTGCGCCGCCGCATGCGGGACGCCCTGGACGATCCCAACCGCGAAATCCTGATCGAAGTTCATCACGGCAAGACACGCTCCGCACCGTCCGGTCCGCTGGCGCCACTCGAGGCCAGGATGTTCGGCAACCAGATCCAGCTGGCGACGCCGCTGTCGGACGGCACGTGGCTGGTCTTCCGGTCCGACCCAGACCGCGACGGCCCTTTCCGCCTGCTGCGCTTCGCGCTGTGGATGGGGCTGGTCGGCCTGATCATCTTCGGCCTGTCGCTCTGGGTCGGCCGGCTGCTCAGCGCTCCGCTCAAGCGCTTCGCCGATGCCGCCCAGCGGCTCGGCATCGATGGGGAAGCGCCGCTACTGCCGGAGGCAGGCCCGCGCGAGCTTCGGCAGGCGACGCGCGCATTCAACCAGATGCAGACGCGCCTGCACCGGTTCGTCGAAGACCGGACCCAGATGCTGGCCGCCATCAGCCACGACCTGCGCACCCCCCTGACCCGGCTGCGCCTGCGCGCCGAGTTCGTCGACGATCCGGAACAGCAGCGCAAGATGCTGGCCGACCTGGAGGAGATGGAAGCGATGATCGCGTCCACCCTCGCCTTCGCCCGCGACGATGCAAGGAAGGAGCCTCGCGTCGCGATCGACCTCGCGGCCCTGCTCCAGAGCCTGGTCGATGACCTGGGCGACGCCGGGTACACCGTGGACTACGCCGGTCCCGAGCACCGGACCTTCGCCTGCCGTCCGGTCGCCCTCAAGCGCGCGATCGGCAACCTGATCGACAACGCCCTGAAATACGGCGGCTGCGCCCGCGTGGCGCTGCTGGACCAGCAAGAGCCCGGATATGTCGCCGTCAGGATCGACGACGACGGCCCCGGCATCCCCGTATCGGAGCAGGAAAAGGTGTTCGCCCCCTTCTACCGCCTGGAACGCTCCCGCAGCCGGGACACCGGCGGCACCGGCCTGGGCCTCTCGGTCGCCCGTACGATTGCGCGAGCTCATGGCGGCGACGTGACCCTGGTGAACCGCCCGGACGGCGGCCTGAGCGCCACGCTGATCCTGGCGGAGGTTTGACGCTGTGAAGCGGCCTTAATACGCGTATACGTGCTCTGGATAACGGACTTCCGCCGCCGGATCGCGCTTGAAGTCCAGCAGCAGCACGACGCGGGTGTCCTTGCCCCGGTTCCATGCCTCGTGCTCCGTGGTGTCGTCGAACACCATCACGCCGCCCGGCGTCCAGCCCCTGGTTTCCGGCCCGACGCGGATCGCGCTGTCGTCGGACGGCAGCAGGCTGAGATGTGCCCGCAGCACTTCCTTGGTGTAGCCGAAATGAGGGCCGATATAGGTGCCGGGCGCCAGGGAGGAGAAGCCGGCGGTGAGCAATCCCGGAACGCTCTCGATCGCGGCGATCGTCTTCGGGCACAGCGCCGCGTGCTCCTCGTCCTTCACGCCGAACTTGTAGAGCGGGAAGACGGTCCAGTTACCGTCATAAATGCTCTTTTCGGGCCAGGATATGAAATACTGAGCGGACAATGCCAGCAGTTCGGCCCGTATGTCCGTCCAGACCTCCGACAGCGCGGTGATGGCGGGGAAGTCAGCTTCGTTTAAAAACATGGTTGCGCCTCACAGAAATAAAATACTGAAAGGAGAATTTCATGCGAAAGCCATATATCAAAAAACGATCTTGGAATCGAACCTTATCTGATCGCTAGCCCGACCCCCGACTCTGCCGCACCCTGCGCGACCGCCGCGATCATGTCGGCCCGCGTCCGGGGCCATGGTTGGGGCAAGCCCATCGCGCGCGACAGATCCGCGAGAACCGGCGCCTGAAGGCGGGCTTTCGCCAAGGTCCCGGAATCCGCCAGCACGTCCGCTGCCGGCCCTTGCGCGACCGTCGATCCATTTTCGAAGACGGCGACATCGGCCGCCCAGGCATAGGCAAGATCGACGTCATGGGTGGACAGGACCAGCGTCGTCCCCAAGGCAGCCACCGACTCAAGTGCCGCCATCAGGCGCGTCACGCCATCGGCGTCCAAGCCTGCCGTAGGCTCGTCCAGCAGCAGCACTTCCGGCCGCATCGCAAGCGCTCCGGCAATGGCGACGCGCCGCTTCTGGCCGAAGCTCAGCATATGCGTGGGTCGGGCGGCCAAGCTGGATATGCCGAGCGCGTCCAGCGCGCCGCCGACCCGTTCCCGGACTTCGGCCGGCCCAAGCCCAAGATTGAGCGGCCCGAAGGCTACATCGCGCTCGACCGTCGCTGCGAAGATCTGATCGTCCGGGTCCTGCAACACCAGCCCGACGCGGCTGCGCCAGTCGCGCAGGCCCGCTCGGTCGTAGCGGCCCGGCACCCCTCCCAGCAGCACCCGGCCGCCGCGCGGCTTGAGGGTCCCGTTAAGGTGGAGGAACAGCGTGGTCTTGCCGCAGCCGTTCGGTCCCAGGAGAGCCAGATTGCGGCCGCGCCGCACCGTCAGGTCGATGCCGCGCAAAGCCTCGACCCCGCCGGGATAGTCGTAGCGTACGGCTTCCGCCGCCAGAACTATGCCGTCCATCGCCGTATATCGTCCGTTCGCCGCAGCGGCATTTTCAGGCGGCACTTTCAGATAGTCCACGCAATGGACACCGCAATGACGGCCACCGGCAGCAGGGCGCCCGCGATAAGCAAGGCGCCGGAGGCCGCGCGGTCGCTGCCCAGTTGCGGCAGGTCTCCCGTGAAGCCCCGTGCCGCCAACCCAGTCTCGAGCCGCCGACCCCGGTCGAGCGACCGCTGGAACAGGCTTCCTGCCAGCCAGCCGAGCGACCGGATGCTCCGGTGCGACCCGTCGTAGCCCAGCCGCGCCACCTGAGCCTGCCGCCCGACATCCGCCCG
Source organism: Skermanella sp. (assembly GCA_035630415.1). Classification (GTDB taxonomy): domain Bacteria; phylum Pseudomonadota; class Alphaproteobacteria; order Azospirillales; family Azospirillaceae; genus Skermanella. Next base: position 2,130 of record DASQKT010000541.1, on the reverse strand, counting down.
CTCCAGGAAGACGAAGATCAGCCGGTAGATCAGCAGGACAAGTTCCCGCACCGGCCTCGGCACGCCGAGCCTGCCCAGCATCGGGACAAGCTCCGCGACCGGAGTGGTCAGGATCAGGAAGACCAGACAGGAGGTCGCCGCCAGCGACCGGGACGTGACCTCCGCCGCCAGCCGCAGCCCATCCGGCGCCAGCCCGATATGCACCCCGTCGGAGACATCGACCGCCAGTGCCAGCACCGGTATTCCCGTCAGCAGGAAGCCCAGCGGCACCGCCAGCGTCCCCAGCGCCGCCTTCGGCGGCACCCTGGCTCCCACGATCGTCAGCGCCAGCATCACCGCGATTATCAGCGCCGCCGCCGGCCATGGCGGCAGGACCAGAGCCGCCAACAGCATGCCGCCGGCGGGGACCAGTTTTTCCAAGGGGTGGCGGTCGCTCCAGCGGTTGGTCCAGGCGTGGCGGTCAATCGCCAGCATGGACCTCGTCCCGCTGTCGATCGCGTTTCTCCCCGCGCGCTTCGCTGCGCCCACGCCGCAGCCCGACATAGTAGCCAAGCAGACCGGCGCCTAAGGCGGCCTGAAGGGAGAACAGCAGGCTTTCGATCTCACCGCTCGGCGGTTCCCACAACGGCTCGAACCAGGGCTGATAGCCCGCCTCGTCGATCACCCCCTGCGCCTGACCGTCCGAACCGCCGAACTCGGCATTGCCCGTCACGACCAGCGGCAAAACCACGATGGCCGCCGCGATCAACAGCAGTACCCCGTTCCGCCCCATCACTTCGCCCCCCGCAGGAAGGCCAGGGCCGACAGTTCGTCCCGGCTATACTGGGCCAGGAGGTTGACCACCACGACCGTCAGGATACCTTCGACGATCGCCAGCGGCACCTGGGTAACGGCGAAGATCGACAGGAACTTGACCAGCGCCCCGCCGAACCCGGTCGCCGGATCGGGAAAGGCCAGCGCCAACTGGACCGAGGTGACACAGTAAGTCGCCAGATTTCCCAGCGCCGCCGCCAGGAACACGCCGACGCTCCGCCCGAAACCGGACGTCAGCCGCCAGACCCCCCACGCGACCCAGGGACCGACGATCGCCATCGAAAAGGCATTGGCGCCCAGTGTGGTGATGCCGCCATGGGCCAGCAGAAGCGCCTGGAACAGCAGGACGATGCTGCCCAGCACCGCCATCACGTTCGGCCCGAACAGCACGGCGCCCAGCCCGACGCCGGTCGGATGCGAACAGCTTCCCGTCACGGACGGGATCTTCAGCGCCGACAGCACGAAGGCGAAGGCGCCCGAGGTCGCGAGCAGAAGCTTGGTTTCCGGATGGTCCTCTACGATGCGCCCGATCCGGCGCACGCCGGCCACCACGAACGGCGCCGCGGCGACCGTCCAGGCCAAGGCGTGGATGGGCGGCAGATAGCCTTCCATGATATGCATTGAAACTGATTTCCCCCTCGACGATGAAGGGGATGCATGGATGAAGCGCACAACCGGCGGCGGTGGTGTTTGAGTGCTACCGGTCCGGTTGGCCTTCCTCCCGGTGCACCCCGCCCGGAACATACGGCTCTTCCGGTGACGGCAGGTCTCCTGGCTCGCAGGTCGTAGTCGGTCGCCACGCCTTCCCAGCCCCGGATACGGGGCCAGTGGCACGAAGTCGGCGTCGACTCGCTGCTCACAGTTGCGGGGGCAGCCACGGATTAGGTCCCCAGAGGGGTCCGCCGCACCGTGTTCCCTATTAATCCCCCTCGTCGCTAGCTCGGGGGAACCTATCACCAAGGTTGAAGCTAGTGGGCGGAACGATGGCGCGTCAAGTGCTTAACCGTGGCGCCTACCGGCTCAGCAGCACGGCTGCGGCATTCTCCCGCTGCTCCCAGCCGGCACGCTCCAGTTCCGGGTCGGCGTGCTCCTCAATCGGTAGTCCGACGCACAGATACGCCACCAGCGACCACGACGGCGGCACGTCGATCGACCGGCAGACCGCCTCCGGGTTCAGGATCGACACCCAGCCGACGCCGATTCCGTGGGCACGGGCCGCCAGCCAGAACGTGAAGACTGCCGTCACAGTCGAGTAGCGCAGCATCTCGGGAATGGTCTTGCGGCCAAGGCCATGGCCGCGCTCCGTCGCGTCGTCGT
>DASQKT010000540.1:0-16588 GCA_035630415.1 Skermanella sp. | reverse complement strand
GACAATGCCCCGGCCAACGATGTTGGCCGGGGCATTGTCGTTCAGGTCCAACTTGGTGAGCGCGGGCGGGCGGTGCGTTCCTCGACCTTGAGGGGCCGGCCTGAAGGCGGGTCCAACGGGGCTGTCTTCGCTCGAGCCCGCTTGTAGCCTTTACGCCCGGCTCGGCGTCAGCTTACGCCGAGCGCCACGAAGCGCAGGTCGCCTTGCCGGTCCACCAGCAGCAGCACCGTCTTGCGGTTGGCGTCGCGGGCAGCCTTGACCTTGGTGGCCACGTCTTGCGGCGTGGCAACCTCTTCCTGGGCGACTTCGACGATCACGTCGCCGGGCCGCAGGCCCTTCTCGGCGGCGGCGCTGTTGCCGGCGACTTCCGTCACCAGCACGCCCTTGAGCTGCTCGTTGATGTCGAACTGCTGGCGCAATTCCGGCGTGATGTTGGTCAGCTTGAGCCCCAGCGCGTCAACCGATTCGGTCGCCGTGGGGGCGGGCTCGTCGGGGATGGCAGCCAGGGCGCCGGACTCCTCGGCCGCCTCGAGTTCGCCGACCTTGACCTGGACCGTTTGTTCCTTGCCACGGCGCCACAGCTTGACCGGCACCTTTTCCTCGACGCCGGTTTCGGCGACGACGCGCGGCAGGCGCCGCATCTCGTTCACTTCCTTGCCGTCGAAGGTCAGGATGACGTCACCGGCCTGGATGCCGGCGTCGGCCGCCGGGCCATTGGCGGTGACGCTGGCGACCAGGGCGCCGGTCACGGCCCTCAGCCCCAGGCTCTCGGCGATCTCGGGCGTGACGCCTTGGATGCGAACGCCGAGCCAGCCGCGCCGGGTCCGGCCGAACTCCTGGAGCTGGGCGACGACGCTGCGCGCCAGGGTCGAGGGAATGGCGAAACCGATGCCGACCGAGCCGCCGGAAGGCGAGAAGATCGCGGTGTTGATGCCGATGACCTCGCCCTTCATGTTGAACATCGGACCGCCGGAATTGCCCCGGTTGATCGATGCGTCGGTCTGGAGGAAGTCATCGTATGGACCCGCGTTGATGTCGCGGGCGCGGGCGGAGATGATGCCGGCGGTCACCGTGCCGCCGAGGCCGAACGGGTTTCCGATCGCCAGCACCCAGTCGCCGACCCGCATGTCGTCGCTGTTGCCGAACGTCACGGCCGTCAGCTTCTTGTCGGTCTTGACCCTCAGCAGGGCCAGATCCGTCTTGGTGTCGCGGCCGACCAGCTCAGCCTTCAGGTTGGTGTCGTCCTGAAGGATCACGTTGATCTCGTCGGCGTCCTGGATGACGTGGTTGTTGGTCACCACCAGACCGCCGGCGTCGATGACGAAGCCCGAACCGAGCGAGGTGGCGCGGCGGGGCGGTGCGTTCTGCTCGCGTCCCTGACGGTCGAAGAAGTCGCGGAAGAACTCCTCGAACGGCGATCCGGGCGGGAACTGCGGCATTTCCGGACCCGGACGGGGGCCGGCGCCGCCGGGACCGCGGCGCTCTGGAATATTTTGCGTGGTCGAAATGTTGACCACGGCAGGGAGCAGCTTCTGGGCCAGATCGGCGAAGCTCTCCGGCGCGTTGGAGCGGGCCTGTGCCTGCGCCATTGGCATGGAGGTAAAGAGCAGTAGTGCCACCACCGGCAATCCGGCAACCCAGCGGAACCATCCCCCCTGGAACCTTCCGGGGCGGCGTTGCCCGGCGACGATCGTCATGTCGTTTCCTCCGTCCTGTCCTGGGGCATTCCCGTGTGCGGCATTACCTTGAGCACTGTTCGTCACGGAAGCTCTCTCCTTGCTTCATTATGCACTCGCCAGCAGTCGCCGCCGGTGCGTAGGCGCGTTCCCAAGGAATGCGCTCCAACTGCCGGGTGTCAGCCCGTCTATAAACCGCCCGGCCCGGTCATGCCGGGAACGGCTTTCGTCATCACAGGAATAATAAACGCTATTCAGCGTTAAAAGTAAGGCGTCCGGTTGGCTGTCTGACGAACTTATTATTTTTATTCGCCGTCCGGCAGGCTCTTCGTCAGCCGCGCAGCAGCCAGACCAGGCCGACGCCGCAGATCGCGGCGACCAAGCCGGCAACGCGCAACTGTCCGACCGGCGTCATGAGCGCCAGCGCCAGCATGCGCCGCATCATGTCGGGGAAAAGAGCATAGGCGATGCCTTCGAGGACAAGAACGAGCGCGAAGGCCGTCAGGAATTCAGTCGTCAAGGGTAGGCCCTGGATAGATAGAGAACGTTGCGGCGGCCCGATGGGCCGCCGCAACGGAAATACGGGCCGGCGCCGCGATGATGCGGCGCCGGCCCGGCTGGAGAGGCCCGGCTTGAGAGATTGGTAACCGGATCAGTTTGCCGGTTTGCCCGGCTGCGTGTTCTCGGCTCCCTGGGTCGCCGGCGGGGCCGCAGGTGCCGATGGAATTGCCGCCGCTCCCGAGGTCCTGCCGGGAGCGCCACCCGGAACGCCGCTCGGGGCGCTTCCGGCGCCGCCGGCCGACGCCATGCCGCTCAGGGTGCCGAAATACTTGAAGAAGTCGCCTGTCGGCGAGAGCACCATCGTGGTGTCCTCGTTGCGCAGGCTGTCGCGGTAGGCCTGGAGCGTCCGGTAGAACGAGTAGAAGTCGGCGTCCCTGCCGGTCGCCTCGGCGATGATCCGGAACGCCTGGTTGTCGCCCTCGCCTCGCAGGACCTGCGAATCGCGCTGGGCCTCGGCGATGATGACGGTGCGTTCGCGTTCCGCGCGGGAGCGGATCTGCTGGGCCTGTTCCTGGCCCTGGGCGCGGAACTCGGCGGCTTCCCGCTCGCGTTCCGACCGCATGCGGGCGAAGATCGACTGGCTGGTCTCTTCCGGCAGATCTGCGCGCCGGATGCGGACGTCCACGACGTCGATGCCGAAGCGCTGCGCCTCCGCGTTGACCTGCTGGCGGATGTCGGCCATCACCTGGGAACGCTCGTCCGACAGGATCGCCAGCACGGTCACGTTACCCAGGACCCGGCGCAGGGCCGAGACGACGACCGTGTTCAGCCGCTGCTCCAGTATCATTTCCGAGCCGACCGACTGGAAGAAGCGCAGCGGATCGGTGATGCGGTAACGGGCGAAGGCATCGACGTCCAGGCGCTTCTGGTCGGCCAGGATGACCTGCTCGACCGGCGGGTCGAGGTCGAGCACGCGGCGGTCGTAGACCACCACGTTCTGGATGAACGGGACCTTGGCCTTGAGGCCCGGCTCCTGGATCACGCGGCGCGGTTCACCGAACTGAAGGACCAGCGCCTGCTGGGTTTCGTTGACCGTGAACAGGCTGGCGGAGGCGAGGATGCCCAGGATGACGACGACGATGCCGAGAATTGCTAGCTTCTTATTCATGGCTCAAATCCTCACTGCGCCGGACGGGAAGCGCCGGGAGCGGCGGCCTGGGCGGGTGCCGCAGGGCGTTGCCGCTGCAACTCCGTCAGGGGCAGGTAGGGAACGACGCCGTTGGCTCCAGCCTCGCCATTGCCATCGATGATGACCTTGTTGGTGCCGCGCAGCACCTGTTCCATGGTTTCCAGATACATGCGGCGGGCGGTGACTTCGCGGGCGCCCGAATAGGCCTCGTAGACCGACAGGAAGCGCTGGGCGTCACCCTGAGCCAGACTGACGGTCTGCTCGCGGTACGCGGAGGCTTCCTGGACCAGCCGTTCGGCCTCGCCTCGGGCACGCGGGATGATGTCGTTGCGGTAGGCCTCGGCCTCGTTGCGGACGCGTTCGCGGTCGGCGCGGGCGCGCTGAACGTCGTTGAAGGCGTCGACGACGGTGGCCGGCGGATCAACCTTCTGCAACTGGACCTGGGTGATCTCGATACCCGACTGGTAGTCGTCCAGCATCGCCTGGAGGAGCTGGCGGGTGCTGTTCTCGATCTGCTGACGGGCTTCCGTCAGGGCCGGCTGGATGTCGGTCTGGCCGATCACTTCGCGGATGGCGCTCTCGGCGGCCTTCTTGACGGTGGTTTCCGGGTCGCGGATCTTGAACAGGTACTGGCCGGCGTCCTTGATCACCCACAGGACCGTGAAGTCGATGTCGATGATGTTCTCGTCGCCGGTCAGCATCAGGCTCTCGTCGATCACGTCCCGCTCGGTGCCGGTGCGGCGGCCGTCGCCGGTGCCGGAACGGAAGCCGATCTCGATCCGGTTGACGCGCGTGACCTTGGGGGTCAGCGCCGTCTCGATCGGGGCCGGGATATGATAGCGCAGGCCGGGCTGCTCGGTCCGGACCCATTCGCCGAATCGCATGACCACGCCCTGTTCGTCGGCTTCCACCCGATAGATGCCGCTGAACAGCCAGATCAGCACGACAAGGGCGCCCGCGATGGCGATGCCCTTGCCGCTGCCGAAGCCGCCGGGCATGACCCGGCGAAACCGGTCCTGGCCCCTGCGGAGCAAGTCTTCGAGATCGGGCGGCTGCGGTCCGCCGCCACCGCCGGAGCCGCCTGGACGACCCCATGGGTTGTTTCCGCCGCCATTACCGGGCGGAGGACCCCAGGGGCCACCGCCGCCCCCTCCCTGATTGCTCCAAGGCATGCCTCTCGGTCCCTTTCTTTACGTATTCGCTCGCATTTCGTTCTAACGCGTGGCTCTTTCCAAGCCGCGTGTCCAGTCTTATAACGGCCGACAGGCGCGGCGCCGACCGAGCTGACAGTTATCCGCCAATATTGGGAAAAGATCGGAGTTTTCAACCATGGCGCAGCTTACCGAGACCCAGGTCCTCGACGCCCTCCGGGCCGTCAAGGACCCCGACCGTCAGACCGACATCGTCAGTCTGAACATGATTTCGGGGCTGGTCGTCAAGGGTTCCAACGTCGGCTTTTCGATAGAAGTCGATCCCAAGCGCGGTCCACAGCTCGAACCGTTGCGGCAGGCGGCTGAAAAAGCCGTGGAAGCCCTACCCGGCGTTACCTCGGTAACGGCGGTCCTGACGGCGCACCGCGAGGCGCCGGCCGCTCCCAAAGCAGCGGCGGCTCCGGCCACCGCCAAGGCCCTGGTGCCGGGCGTGCGCGCTATCGTCGCGGTTGCGTCGGGCAAGGGTGGCGTCGGCAAATCGACCACGTCGGTCAATCTGGCGCTGGGGATGAAGGCCAACGGCCTGCGCGTCGGCTTGCTTGACGCCGACATCTACGGCCCGTCGATGCCCCGCATGATGGCGATTTCCGGCAAGCCGAACTCGGCGGACGGCAAGATGCTCCAGCCGATGGAGAACTACGGCGTCAAGGTCATGTCGATGGGCTTCCTGGTCGCCGAGGACACGCCGATGATCTGGCGCGGTCCGATGGTGCAGAGCGCCTTGCAGCAGATGCTGCGCGACGTCGCCTGGGGCGAGCTGGACGTGCTGGTGGTCGATCTGCCGCCGGGGACGGGCGACGCCCAGCTCACCATGGCTCAGCAAGTGCCGCTGGCCGGCGCGGTGATCGTCTCGACCCCGCAGGACATCGCGTTGCTGGACGCCCGCAAGGGGCTGAACATGTTCCGCCGCGTCGATGTGCCGGTGCTCGGCATCGTCGAGAACATGAGCTATTTCTGCTGCCCCAACTGCGGCCACCGCACCGACATCTTCAGCCACGGCGGCGCCAAACGCGAAGCCGAGTCGCTGGGCATGGAGTTCCTGGGCGAAGTCCCGCTCGACATCGCGATTCGCGAAACCAGCGACGACGGCCAGCCGATCGTGATGTCGCAGCCCGACAGCGAGCACGCCAAGGTCTACCGCCGGATCGCCGCCCGCGTCTGGGAGAAGGTGGCGGGACCGCAGCGGGGAACGCCGAAGATCGTGATCGAGTGAGGGCCGGGGTGGGGGAAGCTTGACGCTGACAAAGCGATAGATGCTGGCAAAAGCCGCCAGCATCTATCGCTTTGATATTGGAAAGCCCTTCTATTCATCCTATTGTAGGATATGGCTTGGGGCGAAGGGGTCTAAAATGCGCAGAGTGGGTGGTGTTGGGGCAGTCAAGAAGCGCACGCAACGGCGCCACTTTGTTGTCCGGATGAACAATGCCGACAGTTTCACAGCTATTCCCCAGCATTATGGTCCCAGCGACGCTCCTGCCGGAGCAGTGCTTCCCGGATTCAAGATGATACCCGATTGGAAGCCACTCATAGAAGCAAAGCCAGGACAAGCGAAGATTGGTCTTTATGCTCATCTGGGTTTAAAGCTCGAAGATTGATTCTTTCAGATTGACGCCAATGGCTGACCTTCTTCTGGACACTCAGGCCTTGTTCTGGGTGATCTACAGCCCCGAGCATGTTTCCGCAGCCGCTTGGGCTGCTATCAACAACCCAGCCAATACCATTTATGCAACTTTGACGTCGGCTCAGGAAATATCGATGAAGATCGGGGCGGGCAAATGGCCGGCAGCCTTGGACCTTCTGGAAAATTTCGAGGAACGCGTCAGGCACGCCAGATGCGGCGTTATTGCTCCGCAGGCTGCTGATTACGCCAATACGCTTCATCTCATCAAAGTGCCGGGCCACCGCGACCCGATGGATCGCTTGATCATCGCTATGGCGCTTGCGCGAAGGATGGTGCTCGTGTCTGCCGACCATCATGCACCAAGCTATCTCGGAACAGCCGTGATCGATGCTGGCGGAGCGCCAGCATCGGCAGAGAAACGCCAGACGATCGATGCGCGAAATGCCTTTCGCACCCTGGATTTACCTGACCGGGAAGCCTGAAGCACACGGTCGGAACGCACTACCCGATCAGCAGTGCGTCGTCGGCCAATTGCTGCCCACGTACGCGGCTGAACATCGCGAGCAGGTCGGGAACGTCCAGGCCGGCTCGTTCCTGTCCACCGACATCCAGCACCACCTGTCCCTCGTGCAGCATGATCGTGCGGTCGCCGTAGTCCAGGGCGTGGCGCATGGAGTGGGTGACCATCAGCGTCGTCAGGCCATGCTCCACGACGATCCGCCGCGTCAGGTCGAGCACGAAGTCGGCTGTGGACGGGTCGAGGGCGGCGGTGTGCTCGTCCAGCAGCAGGATGCGCGATCCCGCCAGGGTCGCCATCAGCAGGCTCACCGCCTGACGCTGGCCGCCCGACAGCAGGCCCATCTGGTCCTTGAGCCGGTTTTCCAGCCCGAGCCCAAGTTCCGCGATCCGCTCGGCGAAACCGGCGCGCTGGCGGGTTCCGACCGCAGCACTCAGGCCGCGCCGCCGGCCACGTGCCGCCGCCAGCGCCATGTTCTCCTCGATCGAGAGGGTGGCGCAGGTGCCCGCCATCGGGTCCTGGAAGACGCGGGCGACCAGACCGGCGCGGCGGGGGGTGTTCCAGCGGGTGACGTCGGTGTCGTCGATCGCCACGGTTCCGCGCTCCGGGATCACGTCGCCTGCGAGCGCCCCCAGCACGGTCGATTTGCCGGCGCCGTTGGAGCCAATGACGGTCACGAACTGGCCGCTCGGGATCGCTAGATCGACACCGCGCAGGGCGTGTTTCTCCAGCGGCGTGCCCCGGCCGAAGGTGACATGCAGGTTCTTCGCGGTGATCATCGGGACGTCGCCTCGGCGCTCGCGCGGGCTTTCAGGGGATTGCGGACGCGCGGGAGGATCAGCGCGCCCGCGACCAGCAGGGCAGTCACGAGGTTGAGGTCCGAGGCGCGCAGCCCGATGAAATCGGCGTTCAGTGCTACCTGGATCGCGATGCGGTACAGGATAGAACCGACGACGCAGCCGACCAGCATCCACACGATGACGCGCGAACGGACGACCGTCTCGCCGACGATGACGGCCGCCAGCCCGATGACGATGGTCCCTATCCCGCTGGTGACGTCGGCGAAGCCGTTGGTCTGGGCGAATAGGGCGCCGGCCAAGCCCACCAGGGCGTTGCTCAGCGCCATGCCGACATAGATGTGCAGGTCGGTCGAAACGCCCTGAGCCCGCGCCATCCGGGCATTGACGCCGGTCGCCCGCATCGCGAGGCCGAACTCGCTGGTCAGGAAACGCGCCAACAGCGCCACGACGACCAGCACGACCGCCAGGACGAACAGCGGTCTGACCACGGCGTCCGGCAGCCCCAGCTGCTGGCCAAGATCGTAGAACGGCGTCAGGACGGTGTCCTGGATCAGGATCGCGACGTTGGGCCGCCCCATGACCCGCAGGTTGATCGAGAACAGCGCGATCATCGTCAGGATGCTGGCAAGCAGGTGCAGGATCTTGAAGCGGACGTTGAGCGTCGCCGTGACGATGCCCGAAGCCGCACCCGCCAGCACGGCGATACCGGTGGCGGTCCACGGGTTCCAGTCGGCCAGGATCAGCGTCGCGGCGACGGCGGCCCCCAGCGGGAAGCTGCCGTCCACTGTCAGGTCGGGGAAATCCAGGATGCGGAAGGAGATGAACACGCCCAGCGCCACCAGGGCGAAGACCAGCCCCAGTTCCGCCGCACCCAGCAGGGCCACGGCGCTCATGCCCCGTGCTCCACCCGATGACGCACCATCACTGCCCGATCACCTTCGACGCCCGTGCGACCACGGCTTCCGGGATCGTGACGCCCATCGCCTGCGCCGCCTTCGGGTTGACGTGAAGGTCGGTGCCCTGCGCCGTGCGCACGGGGATGTCGCCCGGCTTCTCGCCCTTGAGCACGCGGGCGACGATCTCGCCGGTCTGGCGTCCGACCTGATAATAGTTGAACCCGATGGTCGCGATCGTGCCGCGCTGGACGCTGTCGGTATCGCCGCTGAAGACCGGCAGCTTGTTCTGCGCGCCGACGATCAGCAGGGCCTCCAGGGCGGAGACGATCGTGTTGTCGGTCGGCACATAAATCGCGTCCACCCGGCCGACCAGCCCGCGCGCGGCGCCCTGGACATCGGATGACTTGGTGGCAGGCGCCTCGACGACGGTGAATCCCTGTCCGGGCGCCAGCTTCTTGATGATCTCGATCAGAGTGGCGGAATTGGGCTCGCCCGGATTGTACGGCACGCCGAGACGCTTCGCCTCGGGCAGGACCTCCCGGATCAGCGCCAGATGGTCGGCGATCGGCGACAGGTCGGACAGGCCGGTGACGTTGCGGCCGGGCTTATCCATATCTCGCACGAGCTGGGCGCCCAGCGGATCGGTGACGGCGGTGAACACGACTGGGATATCGCGGGCCGCCGAGACGACGGCCTGGGCCGACGGGGTGGAGATCGGCACGATCACGTCAGGCCCCTGGCCGACGAACTGGCGGGCGATCTGCACCGCCGTTCCGGGATTGCCCTGGGCGCTCTGATAGTCGAACCGCAGGTTTTCTCCCACCTTCCAGCCCTGAGCCGCCAGCTCATCCCGGACGCCGTCGCGCGTCGCGTCCAGCGCCGGATGCTCGACGATCGCGGTCACCGCGACCGTGGCGTTCTTCGGCGCTGTTTGCGCCAGGGCGGCAGGCGTGGCCAATGTCAGCAGGGCCAGGGCGGTCCCTGCCACGCGGGTCATCTTGTTCATTGCTTTTCTCTCCCCCAAAACTCCGGCCACCACACTCCGGCGGCAGCCGGGCCTGCCGTCACGCCTCCGGCGAACGGCCGAGCTGCTCCATCAGTTCACGCCATTCGCGCTTGCTCAGGCCGCTATCCGCCTGAACCACCGTTTCCCCCGCCAGCATACGCTTCACGATGGCAAGACCGGTCGCGGAGAGATGGGTACCGCCCAGGCGGTAATCCCGGAACGCTTCCGACGTCATCGGCACCCAGCGTTGCAGGATGTCGATCATGATGTCGGCATAGACCCGGATCTCGTACTGGGCGTGGCTGTCTGCGCGCAGCCGGAGGAAATGCATCAGATTGTGCAGATCCACCTTCCAGTACCACTGGGTATAGTAGTTCAGCGACAGGTTCATCCGGGCCAGCTCACGCGCCAGTCCGGAGCGGTTGGGGTCGAGCGCCGCACCCTGCTCGTCCTGGTTCAGCATTTCGGCATAGCCGCGATACGCCCGCTCGGAGTCCTCCCGCAGCAGGTCGAGTACGTGAGCCGCCTCGGCGCCCTGAAGCACGTCTCCCCGGCCTTGCCGGTTTATCTCGCTTTGGGCAGACAAATGTTCGGGTGCTGGGATATAGAATTCCTTGTCGAGAATCGAATATCGCGCACTGTATTCATTGACGTTGGCGGTTCTGTGCCTGATCCATTGTCTTGCCACGAAGATCGGCAGCTTGACGTGGTACTTGATCTCGCACATCTCGAACGGCGTCGAATGCCAGTGCCGCATCAGGTACCGGATCAGGCCGGCGTCCTCGCTGACTTTCTTGGTGCCTCGGCCGTACGATACCCGCGCCGCCTGGACCACCGCCCCGTCGTCGCCCATGTAGTCGATCACGCGGACGAAGCCGTGGTCGAGCGCTGGGAACGCCTCGTACAGGATTTCCTCCAGCGCCGGCACGGTCGCCCGTCTCGTCGGAACGGGATTGCTGCGCTGCTGATCGATTTCGTCGCGTTGCTCTGGCGTGAGCGGCATGGTGTCCCCGGCTTTGAAAGTCCGGCGGCACTCTAGCGCTCCACCGCCGCTTAGACCAGAGCCGGGGAGGGGCCATCACAAGCTGAAGCGCCGCCTCGTCATAAATATCGTCTCTTCATAAATATAGGCCTTGCGGCAAACAGGCTCTTTCGCACCGCCACCGAAATGCCTATATTCGGGATGCCGGGTAGCACCCGGCTATGGCCATACGCGTCATATGAAGGAAGCGTACGGAACCGGGAGCAGTACCCGGCGCCTCCACCAGTTCAGCTTTTCAGCCGTGGTTTGGCGGCTTGGAAGTTCGGAAGCGCCAAGTGGCGGAAGCCTCCCACTGGATTTTGATCCCACTCGATTCTCAAGTGGTGTCTTACACTGATTAATAAGGTTGAGGCGGCGCCTGGAATGCCTACCGAGTACCTCAGATACGATAAAATGGTTGAAAACGCCCTGCGTGGCGTGGTCCGGGAGGCTCTGCGCCAAGCGGGCGAACGGGGTCTTCCCGGCAATCACCATTTCTATTTGACCTTCCGCACGCACGATCCGGACGTCCACATCCCCGATTATCTTCGCGGACAATATCCCAGCGAAATGACAATCGTGCTCCAGTACCAGTTCTATGGGCTGGAGGTGGACGAGGACAAATTCGGCGTCACGCTCAGCTTCAACAACATGCATGAGCGGTTGGTCGTCCCCTTCGCGGCGATCACCACCTTCGCCGATCCTTCGGTCAACTTCGCCCTCCAGTTCCAGCCGCTCGGCGCGCAGGACGGTCCGTCGAGCGTGGAAGAGATCGAAGCGGAAGTGACCGAGGAAGCGGCTCAGCATGCGGCCAAGCTCGGTAGTCCCAAGCCGACGGAAGAGAACAAGATGGGCCAAGTCGTGGCACTGGACGCTTTCCGCAAGAAATAAGCAGTTCCCATCTGGACATCTCCAAAGGGCGCCGTCGATGACGGCGCCCTTTTTGCGTTCACGCGCGTTGTCATGCCGTTGACATGCTCGAGGCCGGTTCCAGGCGGCAGCGCGAGGGTTACCCCATCGGGCTTGGCCCTTGAGAGTTGCGGAAGCGGGCGGAATCAGCTTTCAATGCTGCGTTGCGGCAGTTACGGATTCGCGGACAGGTCCCAGCCCTCTTCAAGAACGCCCTCTTCAAGAACGCCCCCATCAAGAACGATGTTATGAAAGCTGATATGCGGCACTCCGACCGTCCGAGCCTGCTGACGAAATTCTTCGATCTGGACACTAGGCTGGCAAGCAGCCCATGGGGCCGCGTCGCGGTGATCGTCCTGGCGCTGGTGCTGACCGTCGCCATGACGTACCTGCTCGCTGGCAAGCGGGAGGTCATTGCGGCCGATACCCGCGACTATCTGGCGTTCACGCCCCTCCGCGTCTTCGGCTATCCGGCCTTCCTCACCCTCATGTCGTCGATCGCCGATGTCCGCATCAGCGCCGTCGTCGCCCAGACGCTGATCTTCCTCGGCTCCAGCGTGTTCCTGTCGCTGGTCGTGCTGAAAGCCACGCGGTCGCTGGTGCTGACCCTGGTCCTGACCGTGCTGCTATACGCCAACATCGTCACGACGCTCTACAATTACATCGCGGTGACCGAATCCCTGGTCACCTCTTCGGCCATGGTGGCGCTGGGAGCGCTGATCCAGTTCTACCGGACGCGCCGGCTATCGTGGTTCGTCCTGATCTGCGCCGTGGCTGCGGTCAACATCGTGATCAGGCCCGCCGGTCAGGTCTATCTGCCGTTCCTGATCGTCATCGGACTTTATTCATGGCTGGCGCTGCGGGTAAGCCTCGTGCGGATGGCCGGAGCCTTCATGCTGACGGTCCTGATCAGCTATGGTTCGATCTACGCGGTCAACTATACGGTCCACGGCTTTACCGGCACCAACAGCAATCACGGCACCGGCCTGCTCGGCAAGGCGATGCTGCTGGCGCCGAAGCATGCCGGCGAGTTTGCCGGCACCCCCATGCAGGAACCCGTTGCGGAAATTGCCCGCCTGATGGAACCGGTCGTGAGCCGTCTCGACCAGATGGAGAACGACCGGGCACGGACCCTGATCTCGCAGACCTACGTCAACTACCTGCGCTTCGGCGTCCTGTTCCCGATGTACCGGGAACGGTTCAACCACGCCGGCGGCTGGGAACGCGAACTGTATGTCCGCGACATCGCCAACGCCATCGTATCCAAGGATCTGGCGGGATATCTGGAACTGTCCTGGCGCGAGTTCATGGCGCTTGTCACCCTCGCTCCGATCATGACGCCGGCCGAGGCGAATGCCGCCCGCGCCGATACCGAGCGGCTGGCCCCCTGGCCCTATGACGGTGACGAGTCCTGGGAGTACGAGGCCGGACCGCGCCTGCTCAAGATGGGCGTCGAGATCGGCGACGGTCAGCGCGGCACGGTTACCGTCGTGGCTTTCCGGGTGATCTACTACGGCTTCTACATCATCGGCATCGGCGGCATCCTGGTGATGGTCGTTACCGCCGTCCGGCGCCAGCCTACCGGACTGCATATCCAGATGATCGGGTCGTCCGCGATCCTCTATGCCGGTACCATCAGCATGACCGCTCTCGGCGATGTCGGCGGCGTGCGCTATCTCGTGCCGATCTGGCCCTGCATCGCGGTATCCTGGATTTTCGCGGCCGACTGGGTCCGCGTGAAGGCGCTGGCGCCGGGCCGGGAGGGAGGCACGGACTACGCGCCTGGACAACGCCCCGCGATTTCCTGAGAAAATCGTCTTCCACCGGAACGAACCTCGCGGAAACAGAAAAGGCGCGGCTGATTAAGCCGCGCCTTTCTGCACATCCCGGAACCGGGATCACCCATCAGGAATTGATGGAGATCGAGCCGATCTGGGTGTTGTCGCTCACGTCGCCGCCCAGGGCGCCGGCAGCGTTCGAACCCGAGAGGGCGTTGCCGCCACCGGCTTCCGCGCCGGCGCTGCTGAAGCCGAGACCGCCGGCCGAAGCCATCCCGGTGGCATCGCCGCCGAGGCCCATCGAGGACGAACCCGAGAAACCGACCGCTTCGCCGCCAGATTTGCCGCTCTGCTCAATGCCAACATGCGTGCTCATGAGAATCTCCCGACCTGATAAGGTGTTTGTATCGCTTCAACCGGCGGCTTCTCCGCCAGTGCTTTCCTTATCAGCAAGGGGTGTGCCACTTTCGGGGTAACTAGTACGAATAAAGGATTCATGGCTGAATCCTGCGGTTTTCCGGTCCGGCCCCCCGGTATTCGAACGGTTTGGCGGCTGCATCGCCTTTCCAGCGGTCCAACGGCGTGGACGGCGTCAAGGAAAGCTGGACAGCCCTGGACGGATGATCCCTCCTTCCGCAGGATCAGGCAGGCTCAGGCGGCCATCGCCTCGCGCAGCCTCACGGCCAGCCGGTCCAGCACGTCGGCATCGACCGCCTCGTCGAACTTGCGCGCGAAGAAAGCCGGGGAAGCTTCCAGCTCGGGTAGATCGGCCGACGTCAGGACCTGGGGATTGCCGGAATTCGCCACCCACTTGATCAGGCGCTTGTTGTCGCCATCGACGGTTCCGGCAAACGGGCTCGCCATCATCATGGCCTGATACCAGGATTCATGCGGGTGCTTGACGTGGCGGAACCAGCGCAGGCACTCCTGGGCCACCGGCGCCGTCACGGCCCACTCGCAGAACTCCCGCGTCAGGACATGCCAGCCGTCGCCGATCCAGTCGTTCCGGAACTCGCGAGGCTTGGGGTAGGGAACAGGCAGGCGGCGCAGCTTGCCGCCTGCCTCGAAGCAGATCCAGCGGAAGCGCCGGCGGAAATGGGGTTTGGCGTCGGCCAGCGGCAGCACCCGCATGTGATTGACGCCGGGCCTGGACCGCAGTTCCTCGATCATCCGCTCACGCGTCTGGAGCGGAAAATCCTGCGCCGTGATGTTCATCATGTGGGTCCAGCCGGGCCGGCGGATCAGGACGTCGAGCGCATTCCACTCCGCCTGACACAGGCCGAAGCCGCCCCAGACCACCGGGACCGGCGCTATGAACTGGATGTTGGCACGGCCCTGCGCGGCCAAGGCGAAGTCCCGGTGGACCGATGCGGGACTCTTCGCATCGACATGGACGGCGAAGTGGTCGTCCGGATGCCACAGCGTGTCCATCAGCCGGGCGAACTGCGACGGCTGCTTAAAGGCGGTAATGATATAGGCTAGGGACATCGAGCCAGAACTCCGCGAAACCTTAGCCCGGCTGCGGCTGGTAAAGCCGCTCCACATGGGTCGTGGGAACGATCAGACGTTCGAAACCGTCGGCCATCCGCTCGGCGGTGAACAACTGCGCGCGTGCCCGCGCGCGTCCGGCGAAGGCGGCCCGCCTTTCGGGATCGCGCACCATCGCATCCAGCGCCGCGATCCAGGCTTCGTCGTCGTCCAGGGATAACAGCTCCCCCACGGCATCGGGGCCGGGTCCGCCCAGGGTTTCCGTCTGGGCCGGAATGTCGCTGGATACGATCGCCAGACCGGCATGCATCGCTTCCAGCAGCGCGTTGCTCTGCCCTTCGAAGCGGGTCGGCATCGCGAAGATGTCGGCGGCGCGCAGAAGGTCCGGGATGTCGGGCCGCTTGACCTCCCCCAGGAAGCTGACGCGCGAGGCTATGCCGAGCCGGCCGGCCATCGTCTCCAGCTTCCCCCGATCCTCGCCGTCGCCCGCCAGCACCAGATGCCCGGCGGGCAGCGCCGCCAGGACCCGCAGCAGCAGCTCCTGGTTCTTTTGCTCCGCCAGCCTGCCGATGTTCAGGATCACCGGCCGATCTGGCGGCAGGCCGAACCGCGACCGGGCGGCGGCGGTGTCCAGCGCCGATGGACGCCAGTCGATGCCGTTGTGGACCACCGTCAGGCGACGCCGGTACGGGGCCGGGTAATGGGCGAAGCTGTCCACCACGGACTGGGAATTGCCGACATTGGCGGTGTAGCAGCCGAGGCTTCCGGCCAGCTTGTCCAGCCGCTGCATCAGCGGACCGTAGCTCCAGTAGGGATTGCGCTGCGACGCCACGCGCCGCCGCACGCCGGCCAGCCTGGCCGCGATCTGCCCCAGGCCGTTGGCGAGCGGCAGGAAGCTGATGACGGCATCCGGACGGTGCGCCTTCAATTCGCCGACCAGTCGGGGGAGGATGCGCAGGTATCCCGAAGCACCGGGCGATGCCTCCGGCAGCAGGACGCGGATGCGCTCCTCGTTCCGGTAAAGGGACGATTTCTCATAGAGAAACCACGTTTCCACGTCATGTCCACGGGCACGCAGTTCACGCCCCAGGCGGAGCAGCGCTTCCTGCGCGCCGCCCTGGTCCATATGGGTGATGAGCAGGACGACGCGCTGTCTTTCCCCATCGCCGGCCGGCATTCCCGGCGCTGGCTGTGCGCTCATCGGTTGGCACCAGCGTTCGGCTGGACCAAGTGGGGATGAACGGCGGGCCGGCGGACCGCCTGGGGACCGAGGGCCAGTTCGAGATAGGTGTCCACCGCCCGCTCCAGGGTGAATTCCTCGACCTTGCGGGCCATTTCGTTGGTCTGGACCGGCTGATCCAGGGTGCGGAGGATGGCATCGGCCATCGCTTGGTCGTCGCCGGTCGGCACCAGGATGCCCAGGCGGCCGTCGTCCAGGATCTCGCGCGTTCCGCCCGGACAGTCGGTCGCGACCACGGGCGTGCCGCAGGCCATCGCCTCCACCAGGACCGACGGCAGGCCTTCCCATTGGGACGACTGGACGAATACCGCCGCGCGCGACATCAGCGCATAGGGATTGGCGCGGAATCCCGGCATTCCAACATCTTCGGCGACGCCCAGGTCCGATGCCAGCCGCTCCAGGTGGCCGCGCAGATCACCCTCGCCCAGGATCAGCAGCCGGGCAGGGCGCTGCTTCCGCAGCACCGCGAAGGCCCGGATCAGGGCCGCGAAGTCCTTGACCGGCGCCATGCGCCCGGCCGCCATGATGACCGGAGGTTCGCCGGGGACAAGCCACGGATGATCGCACGGCTCGGCGGCCTTGGCGTAGAGTTCGGGCGTCACGATGCCGTTGTGGATGACGCTGATGTCGCCCCTTCCCATGCCGCTGAACTTCGCCAGATCGTCGGCGACGCCGCCCGATACCGCCACCACGCGCGTCGCCAGCGGATAGACGCGCGGCACCATCCTGTAGGCC
>DASQKT010000539.1:0-3042 GCA_035630415.1 Skermanella sp. | reverse complement strand
ACGCCCACGCGGCCCTGCCCTGGAAGCGGCCGGTGCTGGTCGTCGCCCATTCCTGCGTGTTGTCCTGGTGGGAAGCGGTCCATCGGGCTCTGGCGCCCGCCGACTGGAATGCCTATGCCAGCCGCGTCGCGGCGGGCCTTGCAGCGGCCGATCAGGTCGTCGCCCCGACCCAGGCGATGCTGGATGCGCTGGGGGTTCACTACGGCCCGGTACCCCGAAGTCAGGTGATCTGGAACGGCCGCGATGCCGGCGCTTGGCACGGCCAGACCAACATGCATCACCCGGATAGCCGGCACGGCATCGTCAGCGTCGGCCGTATCTGGGACGAGGCCAAGAACATCCACGCCCTGGACAGCGTCGCTCCCTCTCTCGACTGGCCGGTGACGGTCGCCGGCTCCTGGCAGCGCCCCGACGGTACCGGCGAGCCACCGGCGAACCTCCGATGCCCTGGCATGCTGGCGTCCGAACCGCTTGCGCGGCTGTACCGCGACAGCGCCATCTTCGCGCTGCCCGCCCGCTACGAGCCGTTCGGGCTGTCGATCCTGGAAGCAGCATTGTCGGGTTGTGCCCTGGTGCTGGGCGACCTCCCCAGCCTCCGCGAGTTATGGACCGGAGCGGCGGTGTTCGTTCCGCCCGACGACCACGACGCGCTGACCCGCGAGTTGAAGCGCCTGATCGCCCAGCCGGCGCATCTGGCCAATTTGGCTATGGCGGCGCGTCATCGCGCGCGAAGCTACGGCACCGAACGCATGGTCGCGCGTTACCTCAACGTCTATGCCGACCTGCTGGACGCGCCGCAGACGGTCCCGCCTCACCGCGAAGTCGCCGCAGTCCCGCTGGGAAGCTGATCTTCGAACCATGCGGGGACCCATGCGCTTCGTTTATTTCACCCATTCGCTGGTGTCCGACTGGAATCACGGCAATGCCCATTTCCTGCGCGGCATCGTCCGTGAACTCACCGCTCGCGGCCACGAAGTCCGGTTGTTCGAGCCGCGCGACAACTGGAGCCTCCAGAACCTGATCGCGGACCAGGGGCCTGAAGCCGTGGCCCGCTTCGCCACGACGTTCCCCGGCCTGCGCTCGACCACCTACGATCTGACCACGCTCGATCTCGACCGGGCGCTGGACGGCGCCGACGTGGTGATCGTCCATGAGTGGAACGACCACGATCTGGTCGCCCGCATCGGCCGCAAGCGCGCCAATGGCGGACGCTTCCACCTGCTGTTCCACGACACGCATCACCGCTCGGTCAGCGATCCGAAGTCGATGGCCGCCTACGACCTTTCGGCTTATGACGGCGTGCTCGCCTACGGCGCCGTGATCCGGGAAATCTACCTCAGCATGGGCTGGGGCAAACGGGCTTGGACATGGCACGAGGCCGCCGACACGGCCTTGTTCCGCCCCTTGCCGGCAAGACCGCGTGAAGGCGACCTCGTCTGGATCGGCAACTGGGGCGACGGCGAGCGGTCGGTCGAACTGGGAGAATTCCTGCTGCTGCCGATCCGCCAGCTTCGCCTCAAGGCCCGGATTCATGGCGTCCGTTATCCGGCGGAAGCCAAGGCCGCCGTCAACCTCGCCGGGGCCGAATACGCCGGTTACCTGCCCAACCACGAAGCCCCCGAAGCCTTCGCCCGCTATGCCGTGACGGTCCATGTCCCGCGCCGTCCCTATGTCGAGCTGCTGCGGGGTATCCCGACCATCCGCCCATTCGAGGCGATGGCCTGTGGCATTCCTCTGGTCTGTTCGCCCTGGGACGACGCCGAGGGATTGTTCCGGCCCGGCAACGATTACCTGATTGCTCATAACGGTACCGAAATGACAAAGCACCTCCGGGACATCCTCAACGACCTCGATCTGTCTGCGGCGCTTGCCCGCAGTGGCTACGAGACGATCCAGGCCCGCCACACCTGCGCCCACCGGGTCAATGAACTGCTGGATATCTGCCGCGACCTCACGCAGGCGAACCCCCTGCTGCTGGAGGCCCGCTGATGGCCGGCTTGAAAGTCTCCTTCTACGGCTCCAGCCTGGTTTCGGCCTATTGGAACGGTGCCGCCACTTATTATAGGGGAATCATCAGGGCGCTCGCCGCGCGCGGCCACGAAGTAACCTTCTTCGAACCGGATGCCTGGGACCGGCAGAAGCACCGCGACATCGCCGATCCGGATTGGGCGCGTGTCGTGGTCTATGCCAATGACGAAGCCAGCGCCCGTAGGGCACTGGAACAAGGGCGCGATGCCGACGTGATCGTCAAGGCGAGCGGCGTCGGCGTCTTCGACAGCCTGCTCGAAGCGGGAGTCCTGGAAATCCGCCGGCCGGACGCGACAGTGATCTTCTGGGACGTGGACGCTCCCGCCACCCTTGCGTCGATGCGCGACGATCCCCGCGATACGCTGCGCCCGCTGATCGAAAACTTCGATTATGTGCTGACATATGGCGGCGGCAATCCGGTAATCGATGCTTACAAGGCCATCGGCGCCCGCGACTGCATTCCGATCTATAATGCCCTGGACCCGGAGACCCACCACCCGGTCGCATCTGAAGCGCGATTCGAAGCTGATCTCAGCTTCATGGCCAATCGCCTGCCCGACCGCGAAGCACGGGTCGAACGGTTCTTCCTGGATGCCGCGTCCCGCCTGCCCCAGCGCCGTTTCCTGCTGGGCGGCAGCGGCTGGGGCGACAAGCCGATGCCATCCAACGTCGATTATGTCGGTCACGTCTATACGGCCGACCACAACGCGGTTAACTGCTCGGCGCTCGCCGTGCTCAATGTCGCCCGCGACAGCATGGCCGCCGTGGGATTTTCCCCGGCCACGCGGGTCTTCGAGGCGGCCGGGGCCGGCGCCTGCGTCATCACCGACGCCTGGGAAGGAGTGGAGCAGTTCCTTGAACCCGACTCCGAGATCCTGGTGGCGAAGGACGGCGCGGAGGTGGCGGCCCTGGTCGATGCCTTGACGCCGGAGCGCTCCCGCCGGATCGGGGACGCGGCACGACGCCGCATGCTCGACGCCCATACCTACGGCCACCGCGCGGCGGAGGTCGAGT
>DASQKT010000538.1:0-17775 GCA_035630415.1 Skermanella sp. | reverse complement strand
ATGTCAGGGAAGAATGTTAACGCGAATTTAACCAAAACAAGTTCGCGGTCACACCTCCTCAGCGGTGCCTTCCTGTGCCTTACGGTCTTGATCCAGCTCCCTTTTTGGGGCGCCGGTCAGGCCATAGCGCGCGACCGAGACACCGCTTACAGAACTGAAGAGTCGTCGGCCCCCTGGTCGGTGGACAGTCCGGTTGCACCCAGCCGGCAGAGCCGCCCAGGCATCCACGAAGCTCAGCTCAACCAGCAGGAAGCTGACCGCTACCGCCGCATATTCGAGCTTCAGGACGTGACCGACTGGCGCGCCGCCGACAAGCTGATCGCTGATGTCACCGACATGCGCCTGATGGGCCATGTCGAGTACCAGCGGCTTATGCATCCCTCCCACAAGGCGACCTACAGCGAGCTTCGCGGCTGGCTGGAGCGCTACGCCGACCATGCCGGCGCCGACAAGGTCTACCAGCTCGCGCTGAAGCGCATGGCGCGCGGCGACCGCAAGCCTCCGGCGCCGTCGCGCGACGGCAACGCGGTCCCTACCGGCCCCAACGGCGCCTTCGACTCCGTACGCGGGCTTGCGGCTGGAGCGACCGTCAGCACGCCGCGCGGACGCTCGGTCAGGACGCCGGCCGCTACGAAGGTCGAGCTTGCCTCGACGGACGACGAAAGCTCGTCGATTCTGCCGCCCTCGGCCGTGACCATTCCGACCTCGGCTGCCATAGCGGTTGGTCCGGTGCCCCGGCGGGAGCCGGAACCGCCGTCGGCGACGCGAAGCGGCAACTGGAACGTCGGCATCGCCGCCTGGAAGGCCGGCCAGAACGACAAGGCCGCCAAGGCGTTCCAGGCGCTGGCTCAGACGGAATCGGCCTCCCCCTGGGATCAGGCGGCCGGCGCCTATTGGGCCGCCCGCTCGCACCAGCGCGCCCGCCGCTCCGGCGAAGCGACGAAGTGGCTGGAACTTGCCGCCCAGCACACCCGCACCTTCTACGGCCTGATCGCCCGTCAGGCGCTCGGCAAGGGGGGCGAGAACGACCTGCGCGCGCCCGTCCTGACCCGCCGCCATGTCCGCCTGCTGGCGGAAATCCCGTCCGGCCGCCGCGCCATCGCCCTGCTCCAGGCCGGCCAGCGCGATACCGCCGAGCAGGAGCTTCGCCGCATCGACCCGCGCGGCGACGACACGCTGGAACAGGCCGTCATCGCCCTGGCCGACACCGGCAGGATGCCGGCGCTCGCCATGCGGCTGGGCAGCGTCCTGACCGCGTCCGACGGCGCGCCCTACGACTCGGCGCTGTATCCGCTGCCGCCGTGGGAGCCGAACGGCGGCTTCACGGTGGACCGGGCGCTGCTGTTCGCGCTGATGCGGCAGGAAAGCCGGTTCGACCCGACCGCCCGCAGCGGCGCCGGCGCCCGTGGCCTGATGCAGCTCATGCCGGCGACCGCGACCTATGTCGCCGACAAGCTGACGACGGATCTAGGCCGCAAGCCCGACCTGTACGAGCCGGAAACCAACGTGACGCTCGGCCAGCACTATGTCCGCTATCTGCTGGACCAGAAGGGCATCGAGAACGACCTGATCCTGACGATCGCGGCCTACAACGCCGGCCCCGGAAACCTCGAGTCCTGGCGGAAGAAGCTGGCCCGGATCAAGGACCCCGTGCTGTTCATCGAGAGCATTCCGGTCCGGGAAACCCGGCACTTCGTCGAGCAGGTGCTGACCAACTACTGGATCTACCAGCAGCGCCTGGGCCAGCCGGCTCCGTCGCTGGAGGCCATTGCAGGAGGCCGCTGGCCGGTTTATATGGCGATGGACGCCGACGTTCCCGATGGGGGACCGGACCAGCAGTCAGCTCAGCAGGTAGCCTCCTATGGCAAAAATTGACGAGTCCCGCCCCTTCCTCGCCGTCAACATCGCGGTCCTGACCGTTTCCGACACGCGGGTCGCAGCGGACGACAAGTCCGGCAACACGCTGGTCGAACGGCTGACCGCCGACGGCCACCGTCTGGCCGCCCGCGCCATCGTCAAGGACGACGTCCCGTCGATCACCGCCCAGCTCCGCGCCTGGATCGACGATCCCGCCATCGACGTGGTAATCTCCACCGGCGGGACCGGCGTCACCGGCCGCGACGTGACGCCCGAGGCCTTCCACGCTGTTTACGACAAGGAAATCCCCGGCTTCGGCGAGCTGTTCCGCATGATCAGCTACGAGAAGGTCGGCACCTCGACGATCCAGAGCCGCGCCACCGGCGGCGTCACCGGCAATACTTACCTGTTCGCCCTGCCGGGATCGCCCAGCGCCTGCCGCGACGCCTGGGACGGCATCCTCAAGTTCCAGCTCGACAACAGGCATCGTCCCTGCAATCTGGTCGAGCTGATGCCGCGCCTGACGGAGCACCTGAAAACAACCGGCGCCTGAAGCATTGCCTGATTCACTGCTCGCCCAAGCCTTGCGGCAGCGGCTGGACTTGTCCTCGCTGCCCGCAGCCCTGCCGCCCAAGGGAATGGCACATGCCCATTTCCGCCTGCCCGACGGGGTGCTGGCCCGCGTGCCGCGCTGGAGCCAGATCGGCCTGGACGCCGCCGCCAATCTGCGCCACCAGGCCACCGCCTTCACCCGCGCCGCCCCCTCCGGCCACACGCCGCGCCTGCTCGGCACGCTGGAGCCCGGCCCGGACCTGCCGATGGGGACGTTGCTGGTCGAGGAAATATCCGGCCGCCCTCCCCGTCTGTCGGAAGACTACCCCGCGATAGCCAGAGCGCTGGCCGCGATCCACGCGCTGCCGTCCGACCCCGCGCCCAACCCCGTCATCGCCACCGTCCAGGTGATCGAGCGCCAAGCGGCCTATTTCGACAAGGCCGGGCTGCACCCGGAAACCCTGGCGCATCTGAACGCCGAGCTGGACTGGGTCCACACCCTGCCGACGACTCCGGCCCCTCCGATCACGATGGTCGGGACCGACACGCACCCCGGCAACTTCCTGATCGACGCCGAGGGCAAGGCGTGGTTCGTGGACCTTGAGAAGGCGACCGATGGGCTGCCGGCGATCGACCTTGCCCACGCGACGCTCTACACCTCCACCACCTGGGACCCGGATGTCGCCGCCGTCCTGACCCCGGACGAGACGGCCGGTTTCTACGAAACCTGGAGCAGCGCCGCTCCCCCCGCCGTGGTCGAATCGACCCGCCCCTGGTTCACCCCGACCCGCCGGCTGACATGGCTGCGCACGCTGTCATGGATGGCCCGCTGGAAAGTCGAGGGCTCGACGGCGCACAGCGCCGGAGTCGACCCGCGTACCATCGCCCACGTCCAAGCGCGGATCGAAGACTTCTTCGATCCGGCGACCATCGCGAAGGTGCGGGCGACGCTCTGACCCGCGGCATGCTCTGGTCGGCACAGATAGCCGACTTCATGGGATTTCTTCTCACGCTTTCCGGACCAGGATGACGCCCAGGACCAGTAAGGCAGCGCCTGCCAGCCGGACGAGGCTGATTGGCTGATGGGGAAGTCCGAGAATGCCGAAGTGATCGAATACGAGCGATCCCAGCATCTGGCCCACCACGATCAGCGAAAGAACCGTCGCGGCGCCCATGGTGGGCACCATGAGAACGGCAGTGCCTATGAATATCGCTCCGAACAGCCCACCGGTCCATGCCAACCAGGAAGCGCCATCCGTGGGAGAAATCGACAATCTGGGGCCGGATGCGGTCAGCGCTACGATCAGCATGACCAGCATGCCAACCGCATAGCTTACGAAGGCCGCCCACCACGGTGACCCAAGTTGCGTGCGCAGATTGGCGTTCAAAACCTGCTGAAGCGCAACGCTGACGCCAGCGCCGACGACCAGCAGGTAGGAAAAAGGAAGGAACAACGGGGACACGGTCGTACTCCACGGTAAAGCATGGCCGGAGAGGTAACAGGTACGAGCGGTCCGTTTATAGAACGGATGTGACCGGACTTTCCGAACGGTACTGGCCCGAGCGGTACCGGCCCGGAGTCACCCCGAAGGCCCGCCGGAAACAGCGGCCCAGGTGGCTTTGGTCGGCGAACCCGGTATCCGCCGCGACAGCCGCGATCCGCCCGCCGGTTCTGAGCAGCCGGCGCGCCTCATTCAAGTTTTCGGTAAGCTGGAACGTGTGCGGAGGCATGCCGTGAAGTCGGCTGAAGCGGCGGGAATAGCCTTCGCGGCTCATGCCGGCAAGCCGTGCCGCCTGACCGACGGTTCCCCAGTTTGCAGCATGCCAGCACTCCTCGGCGTCGTGTCTAGGGATTGCGGTGGCCAAGCTCCGGCACTGTTCGAAGATGACAGCCAATTCACCCCAGTCGATGCGTCCCGTCGTCCTCCAGTAATCGGACAAGGCGGCAACCAGATCGGAAACCGCATACGCTCGCGGCACCGTGTACATGTTGATGCCGGCAACGCCGGACGGCCCCGACAGCGAACTATGCGGCGTCCCGGCAGGGATGTGGACCCCTTCGCCGGGCGCGACACTGACCGGCTGGCCGTCGATGACAAAATGGCGCTGCCCGCGCAGCACGAAAGTGATCTGGTCTTCTTCGTGAAAATGCGTCGGCAACGCTACGTCTTGCCCGTGGACGGTACCCAGTTCCACGATGCCGCCACCGACCGGACGCCAATATCGCCAAGCGCCACGCAGGTTCGGCTTCGCCGGGGTCAGAAGAATTGCCATGAGACACCCTTACCATGGCAGCGTCGCCAACGGCATATCAACGTTCCCGATTCTGCAGCTCGTTCGGCCAAAGCCGAAGGACGGGAGGCAAACCCGCTACAGCAGCGACAACTGATCCCCCGCCTTCGGCGGCGGGCGGAACTGCGTGCAGTCCAGGTCCCAGCGCCGGCCGGTGAGGTTCAGCCGGCGGCATGCCAGCTTGAAGCGCCGCGACAGCAACTCCGCGATCGGGCCGGTCCCGGTCATCCGGGTCCCGAACTCCGACTGGTACAACCCGCCCGCCCGCGCCTGCCGGATCAGGCTCAGCACCCGGTCGGCGCGGTCGGGCACGTGCTCGCGCAGCCATTCCTCGAACAGGTCTTTGATCTCCAGCGGCAGCCGCAGCATGATATAGCTGCCCCCGACCGCCCCGGCGGCAGCGCCGGCCTCCAGAACAGCTTCAAGCTCGTGGTCGTTCAGCGCTGGGATCATCGGGCTTGCCAGCACCGAGACCGGCACCCCGGCGGCCGTCAGTTCCCGAACGGCTTCCAGCCGCCGTGCCGGAGTGCTCGCGCGAGGCTCCATCCGCCGCGCCAGCCCCCTGTCCAGCGTCGTCACGGAAACAGCGACCGCCGCCAGCCCGCGCTCTGCCATCGGCCCCAGGATGTCGAGGTCGCGCGTCACCAGCGCCGATTTGGTGATGATCCCGACCGGCTGGTTAAAGTCGCGGCAGACCTCCAGCACCGAGCGGGTGATCCGCTCCGTCCGCTCGACCGGCTGGTAGGGGTCGGTGTTGGCCCCGATGGCGAGCGGCTGGCAGACATAGTTCTTGGCACGAAGATCCCGCTCCAACAGCTCCGCCGCGTTCTTCTTGCGGAAGATCCGCGTCTCGAAATCCAGCCCCGGCGACAGCCCGAGATAGGCGTGGGTCGGCCGCGCGAAGCAGTAGATGCAGGCATGCTCGCAGCCCTTGTAGGGGTTGAGCGACTGGTCGAACGGCACATCCGGAGACGCATTGCGCGTGATCGCCGTCCGCGCCGAATCATCCCCGACCACCGTGGCCGGCCCCCGCTCCTCCTCCCGTCCGTCGTCTCCCCTGGTATCCCAGCCGTCATCGACCAGCACCCGCCGCTCGCGCTCGAAGCGCGACGACTCGTTGCTGATCGCCCCTCGGCCTTTCAGGGCAGTGCGCCGGATCTCGTCCATGGCGGGGAGGATACGCTGATTGAGCGTGAACATAAAGGGAACATCTTGACGGCGATACCGAATCTGCGACTGGCTCTAATGCTGGTGACTTGGCTTGAGTCCGCGTCTCCGGCCCATCTTCTCCATCTGTCGGCAGCGTGCTCATGCGGTTCGGTACTCCTTGAATGGTAGGCGGATCTGGCACATGTACACTCTTCCCACGGTGGTCTAGTGTCCTGTGGGCCGAACCCTTGAAGCTTGCTTTCGCTTGCGCTAAAAGGGGAACGGAGGAGGAACATGAAGGCAGTGGCTCGGGCTCACGATGTGTCGGCATTCATCGTCGATTGGTTCGCCAAGGACGAGATGGGCGACCTTGTGACCAACCTGAAACTCCAAAAGCTTCTGTACTTTTCGCAGGGCTTGTTTGGGGCTCTTTATGACCGTCGCCTGTTCGATGAAAGCATAGAGGCATGGGATATGGGGCCTGTGGTCCCGGACAGCTATCATGAATTCAAGGCATGCGGTCGTCACCCCATCGAGACTGTCGAGGGGGCGGTAGCTATCGCCGACAAAGAAGCTGAAATTGCTCTACGGATAACGTGTGAGAGGTTCGGAAAATACTCGGCTGGCTATTTGGTCAATCTTACTCATACGGAGCCGACTTGGATTGGCTCCTACAAGCGTGCAAGGAGCGCGGAAATCGCGTTTGAAGATATGACACAGCATTTTAAGGAATACTGGCTGCCCAAGCTTGACCTGAAAGATGAGTATAAAGACGGCTTTGCCGCTCGCGTTCATGGAGCCTTCGAGTCCGCCCAAAAAGCTCCCGAGCAGTCTGCCGACGATTTGCTGGCCGAACTGGGCATTTAAACCAAATCATAAAAAGCGCGGATTATGGCGGACGATCAAAAACGAGAAGCGAGCTTCAAAAAATCAATCGAATTTAAGGAAAATTATACAGAACATCTAAAAAAGAATCCTGATATTGCCAAGCGATTTGCAGAGTTCGTCGCCGCCAAAAAGAAAAGACCTCCAGACCGGGTGCCGAGCGACCATAAGCTCAAGGGTCGCTTAAGCGAGTATTCGGAATGCCATTTGGCTGGCGACTCCTGCCTCGTTTATCGCGACAAAGATAATATCGTCCATCTGCTGATAATTTGCAGTCACGATGATCTCTGCGGACCGCGCGAAAAGTCCATGGCGAAGCGGCTTAGCCTGATGTGACCAAGCGATAATTTAACTAGCTGGGCTGAGCAACAATACGCTGGATAAGCTGCTTCAAAAGACGTTGTCCCTTCTCCCAGTACTCAAGCTTGCTTAATGAACCTATATGCCCAAGGGCTCCAACAACATGAAGAGACGATCCCCACGCCGACGACAGTTCTTGTGCCCGCTCCAGGGACAGATAGGGGTCGTCCGTGCTTGCAACCAGAATGCTGGCGAAGGGGAGTGGCTTCATGGGTACGGGACGGAACTCTCGATACAACGCATTCTCCTTCCCCCAACCGGCATCGACATCCGCAGGCGCTGCCAGCAAAGCGCCGACCACCTTCGAGGAAGGAAATGTGGCCGCCCAATGCGCCAGTACGATGTTTCCCAGGGAATGAGCCACGACGACAACCGGAAGATCCGAAGCCTGCACATGCCGGTCAAGAGCATCGACCCACTGATCGCGCGTTCCTCCGTTCCAATCCGGCTGTGCTACCCTCTTGATCTGCGGATCTCTGGATTCCCAATAGGTCTGCCAGTGATCCGGACCGGAATTGCCTCCACCTGGGAGCGTGACGATACGTATCTTTTGCACTCGAATTCCCTTCAAGGCACTTATCTTGGCAGCCGGCAAAATACATTCATTTGAAACTGCATTATCAGGGCCGTCTTCAAGTTGTTGATACCACCGCTCGTATAAGCGTTAGAAGGCGCGTATCCGCGCACTCTGCGCGGCTGGAAACCGCGTCTGCGATGCACATCACCCCGAAGCCCGGCACGAGCCTCGAACATAACGCGCCACCTTCCCTGTCCTGCCTCAGAACGGCAGGATCACCAGGGAGCGACTGACAGGAATTCAAGGCGGAGTCGCAAGGCTCTATCTCGATCGCTTTTGCAACGCACAATATGGTAGTCAGGGTGAGAACCGGGTGCGTGACGCTCAGCGACGCTTCGTCCGGCAAATCATCTGAATGTGCTTGCTGCCGACCTGAAGAAAGCGCCAGTTGACAATCCCATGGCGCTGTACGGATATGCGTTCATTAGCATGATGGAGGCTAAGCGCGATGAGACACGTCAACTGTACGGATCTCCGGCAGAACCTCGCCCGCTATATGGATGAGGTCTGCGACAACAACGCCCCTCTGGTCGTCACCCGGCAGAATGCGCGGTCGGTCGTGATGATAAGCCAGGATGAATACGAAAGCATGACCGAAACCCTGCACCTGATGAAGTCGCCGAGAAACGCAGTCCGGCTCATCCAGGCCATGGAAGACGTGAAAGCTGGCCGCGTGACTGAGCGAGAGTTGATTGAGGTCAAGGACGGCGATACCTAATAGCGGTTGCTTACTTAACACAGTGCTAATCAGGAAACCGTGGTCAGTCCCCAATTTCTGCGACCCGACGCTCCAGTCGCTGGCAGCGTTGCGGAAGAGCCGGTAAGCGCCAAGGTTGCCAGGATGCTGAACGACGCCGGGCTGACGCTGGAAAAACCGACACAGCTTGAAAACATGGTCATTGCGATCAACCGCTTGGAGGGCGCTCACCACGACGAAACCAATCGCGGTTTGGCGTTGCTGGTGCGCGAGGAAAAGCTGACGCATCGGGAAGCTCTGCTTCTTGCGATCTCGCACTTCAAGCAGCGCTGATCAGAAGATCAGTAGTCTATCCCCAATATCTCCCCACAATCCCATACCGTCTGTGCGTTTTGTCGCACCCAAAGTAATTACAGTTGAAAAACACCTTATACATGATATGATTTATAAAATTTAACAGAGGTTTTAAGATAATGGGTACGGATTATCAAAATACTTTTCTTGAGTCGGTTAATGATCGATACCAACTCCATAAGGATTTTGCCATAAAGCAAATCACTAACAAAATTTCTCCACATATTCCTACTCATTCTGATACAAATACGTCAATTTTGTATCATTATACAACACTAGAAGGATTTAAAAACATAATTGAAAAAGGAACTTTATGGGGTACAAATTTTGCATACCTGAATGATTCAACTGAGCTAAATTACGGGCTTAGCATTTTTCGGAAAATAATTGACGAAAGAGAATATTTTACATCTGGAGCGCATAGCGCAGAAATTAAGAGTATTATTGAAGAATTTCAAAAGATTTGGATCTGTGCAAGATATCATGCATATGGAGCTTGCTTCAGTTCCTTAGATGATAGTTTGAGCCAATGGAGAGGCTATGGCCAGGGCGTTGCTATCGGATTTACCAGACAAGCATTAAGCAACCAATTATTTTTAAATACTCGGCTAGAGAAAGTAGTTTACTCCAACGAATTGGCTAGGTATATTATCGAATCGCTTGTCGATTCTTTTGTATATGCAATAAAAAACTACATGGATGATCAAGATTACCTCAACATAAAACAAATTCTATGCGCGAGTTTTAGAGATTGGCTCGAAGGAACAATTCCAATGCTTAAAGATCCAGCATTTTCAGATGAAAAAGAGTGGAGGATTATCCATTTTAGAGAAATAATGAATGCGCCAGAGCAATATCCAAAAGTTGAATTCCGGGTTAAGAATGACATGCTCATACCGTATGTCGAGCTCAGACCAATATTCAATGGAAAACTACATATTGCCGAAATCCGCATTGGACCACTAGACCGCATGCAGCCTCACCTTCTTAACAGTATAACTACCTTTCTATGGAAATATGGATATGGAGCGGTTCCTGTAAAGCTATCTGACGTTCCATTTCGGTCATAATTAGGTATCACAAAGCCTCAGATAAGAGAACGGGGTTAGGTTGAATAAAGATCGGTTATTGCCCCACTGTACGAGGTGATGCATACGGCCTTGAAGGACGAAGTGGGTGTCTTCAACATATAGAGATGTGGGGACCGTCCGAAATTCACGTTTTCATAGTACACGGATAGGTAGGTGCGGAAGCCATCCGCACCTACCCCCAGCCTCAGAACGGCAGAATCACCCGCCCCCAGCCGCGCGTGTCGTTCCCGCCGTAGTTTTCCTGCGCGACCGTGCTGGTCAAATACGCCTGCACCGTCAACTGGTCGAAGCCGTACCCAACCAGACCGCCCATGGCGAACTGGCTCTGCTTCTTGTACGCGGATGTCGGCTTGCTGACGTCCCAGGACGCGAGGGCGACCGGGCCGACTGACCATTTGCCCAGGGCCTTGGTCGCGGTCAGGTCCAGGTTGACGAAGTCGGGGTTGGTTGTTTTGGACACGGAATCCGTGGCGATGCCGTAGATGCCGTTGGCGGTCAGGTTCCAGCCGTCGGCGGTGTAGCTGACGGCCGCGCGCTGGGTGATCGATGTCGTGTCGAAGCCCAGCTTGTTGCCGACCGGCAGGTAGATGCCGAGCATGTAGCTGACGCCGAAGCCGCTTCCCAGGTCCCAGGCCAGTTGGGCGGCGAGGAAGGGGTTGTAGAGGCCGCTGTCGTGGTCGGAGTCCTGAACGCCGACTTCAAGCTCCGGCAATGCACCCAGCAGTTGCAGGCGGCCTCCGGCGATCGTCGTCGGTGTGGCCCAGGCGAGCACGGGAATGTTGACGCCCAGCGTCACGTCCTTCGCGCCGTTCTCGCCCTTGCGGACACCCCAGTCGAAGGTATCGACGAAGTAGACGCCGACCGGCAGCGGCGCTCCGGCGGCCAGACCGATGGTTTCGCCCGGCTGGGTCACCGATCCAGCGAGAGCCGGCGAGACTACGGCGCAGAATGCCGCCGCAACGGTCGTGCCCAGAAATGCGCGCATGGTTCTACGAGCCTTGACGCCAAGGTTCTTCAGCATTGTTTCCCCCTAAACTCTTAAAAGAGCCGCTTTTCCCAAGTCCTCGCGCATGGCAGCCTCGTTCCGGTCCTTCAGTCGGAAGGATCGGTGAGTATTTGCCGGCTCGGCACTTTGAAACGACCACAGGGGTAATACGAAATACGGCATAGCTTTGGATATACTACTTTCGAGCCAATACCGGGTGCAGGCTTTTTCTGACAGCTGAAAGCGGACGCGGGGGAAGCAGTTTCCCGCCGTCACGCGGGCCTCGGGCCACGCGCGGGCATGCTTTATCGCTAGCTCTTTTGGGGTATTTCTTGACTTCCCAGGATGACCAATCCAGAGTCACCCCTGCCCTCGCCCCCGCGGGGCGGCCGGACCAAAGAGCGTCAACTCTCGAGTCCAGCCTGACCACGATGTCCACTGACTAGGATGCCCATCATGGCTGCCGCCATCTTTAGCACACCGCCCGGCGTGTTCACGCGCCGTTTTTTGTCACCCGCTGCCGCAGTGGTTTCGACCGCTGCGGCAGCGGCGGGACCGTTCCGCCGGGAACCTCCGCAGCACTGCTTCCGCTCGCGCTATCCATCAGCCTAAACCCTTCATCGGGTTGAGTTTTTCGCCGGGTCCGACGACTCGTGCGGCTGTGCTGGCTTCAACGCCCGGTTCTCTGGCACGGACCGGACAGGCGGTCTTTTCACCTGCTCCCTTTGGCGCGGGGCGGAGACTCGCGTCCGTTTTCGCCAGCTTGCCGCGACAAGCTCTTCCAGCAGCGGAACAGGGAGTTCCCCATGCGTCCCATCGGAGATCCGCCGGTCGGTTGGCCGGAGTTCGACTATACCTTGCCTCCGGAGGACAAGGTTGCCGAACCGCCCTACCACCCTCCCCGCCTGTTCACCGGGCATCCGACGCTCGACGGCATGCTGAGCGTCTGGCACGGCGCCGTCACGCCCGCCGGTCCCCCGCGTTGGGAGGATCTGGCCGACAAGATCTGGCATCCCTGGAGCACATCGCTGCTGCTGGTCGAAATCCGGGGTCCGAAGAAGCCGGTGCAAAGCGTCGAAGCGTTCCCGGTCGCGTCGGGTCTGCTCGGGCTGCCGCTGTTCTTCCGGGGCGACCTGCCCATGGACAACCCGCACGCGGCGGAGGTGGCGGAACTGGCGCGGCAGGTCGCGGAAACGCGGCGGATGATCCCGCGTATCCTGCCGGCGATGGCGGCCAGTGGCGGCGGAAAGGCGTTCCAGCCGCTGGCGGTCGGGGTGCCGCTGGCGCCGCTTGCGCGTTCGTTCTGGCGCGGGCCAATCCAGCGCGTGCTGCTTTCGGTGGCACCTCCGGCGAAACGGCGGGGCGTTGGAGCCCACGGCTGCCCCGACAAGGCCAGTCTCATCGATTGACGGAAAGCCTTTCCCTTTGCTCCTTCCCTGCCGGCGGGCTACCACTTTGGACAGATATTGAATTGATACCCTGTAAGGTATATTCTGGAGCATGAAGCGATGGACGAGGAAAAGACCCTTGTATGGATCGGGTCCTCGAAGAAGGATTTGCTGAAAATGCCGGAGGACGTCCGCCGAACGATTGGCTACGTCCTCGGCAAGGTCCAGAATGGAGAGAGTGACGAGGCTATCAAGTTCCTGACCGGCCGGAAGGAATTCAAGGGCGGTAAGGTTCGCGAGATTTGTGATGACGAGGGCGGGGATACCTATCGGTCAGTCTTCACGGTTGAGCATGAGGAAGCCGTTTATATCCTTCACTGCTTTCAGAAGAAGTCGAAGCGGGGCATAGAAACGCCTCAAGAAGATATTGACAGGATCATAGAGCGCCTCAAGGCGGTCGATCGGTTCCGGGCATCGGTTGATGGACTGAATCTGATCGCAAGCTGCAAAGCAGATAAGACGCGTCAATAGATCAGGAGGCTGAAGATGGCCGGCGATAAGCAAATTGTTGACCAGGACGCGGCAGGCGACCTGCTCGTTGAAATCGGAAGCGGCAATGTCTTCGCCGACCTCGAATTCGCCAACTCCGATGAAGAGGCGGTCAAGGCCAGGATCGTGCGCAAGATCCAGAAGGTAATAGATGAGCGCGGCCTTACGCAGAAACAGGCCGGTGACATCATCGGCCTGCCCCAGTCGAAAGTGTCCACCCTGCTGCGCGGCAAATGGGACAGCGACTATACCGTGGATCGCCTGACCCGCTATCTGAACAAGCTTGGCGTCAGCGTCACCTACTCCTTCAAAAACCAACCCGACTGGCGCGAAGGCCGCCTGGTAGTGATCGACTGACCACGCGGCCCACCTCCATCCCCACAACCTTACATCACATGCTCCGGCCCAAGCGCCGCGCGCACAGCCGCCGGGGACATGCTGTCCGCCAGATAGCGCGACGCCACGCGGCGGAGTTCCGCCGGGTCGTCCTGCAAGACCAGTCGCAGAAGTAACTTCTGCGCCTGCGTCAGCAGGTCGGCTTGGCCCATATCAAGGTCTTCCTCTTCAAGTTCTTCGCCGATCTCGATCGTCTCCAGCATTCCACCCATCGCGGCGCCCTCGGTTGATGTCCTAGAAATGTCACCCTTCGCAGGGTCTTGATCAATTACGATGCTAATTTGTAGCTTCATATATGCTACCTCACAGCCATGTTTTGGGTGATACCCTTTTGGGTACCCAGGGGTGTGTCCCGTGTGCGACACAACCCTTCCGGTTTTTCCTGCAAACGGCTGTGAAGCGCTTCCCCCCATGCCCGATCTTTCCCATGAAATCGCAGCCGGTTACGGTACCGGCATCATCGTCTGCGGCGTCGACGAAGTCGGGCGCGGGCCGCTGGCCGGTCCTGTCGTGGCGGCAGCCGCCATCCTGCCGCCCGAAGGACTGCCGCCGGCCCTGGCGGCCCTGGTCAACGACAGCAAGCTGCTGAAGCCGAAGGTGCGAGAAGAGCTGGCGCCGCTGATATTGGGGTGCTGCCGCGTCGCGGTCGGGATGGCCGATGTCGGGGAGATCGACCGGCTCAACATCTTACGCGCGAGTCTGCTGGCCATGAAGCGGGCGGTCGAGGGGCTGGGAATCACCCCCGGCGTGGCATTGATCGACGGCAACAAGATGCCCGACCTGACCTGCGCCATGCGTACCATCGTGGGCGGCGACGCCGCGTCGCTCTCGATTGCCGCCGCGTCGGTCGTTGCGAAGGTGGAACGCGACCGGATC
The DNA here is from genome assembly GCA_035630415.1 of Skermanella sp. Taxonomy (GTDB): domain Bacteria; phylum Pseudomonadota; class Alphaproteobacteria; order Azospirillales; family Azospirillaceae; genus Skermanella. The sequence continues at coordinate 3,767 of DASQKT010000538.1, read as the reverse complement.
ATGGCCGAACTGGCGCTGGCATATCCCGGCTACGGCTGGGAGAGAAATGCCGGGTATCCAACGATCGAACACCGCAAGGCGCTGATATCGCTGGGAATTACGCCGCATCACCGGCGCAGCTTCGGTCCCGTCAAGGCTGTGCTGGCGGCAACGGTATGATCTAAAAACGTTTACGACTCGGTAAGCCGCAAATAAGGATTGACGCGGATTCGCGCACGACTCATCTTGCGCCGATGAGTCAAGCACTTTCCCCCAAGGCCCTCAGCAGGCCCCTCGCCAAGGCATCACCGACCGTGGTTCCCTTGCATCAAAACCGCATCCTGGTCGGCGATTGCGTCACCGTGATGAACGGCCTGCCGGCCGGCTCTGTGGACATGGTCTTCGCCGACCCTCCCTACAATCTCCAGTTGGGCGGCGACCTGCTGCGCCCGAACCACTCGCGGGTCGAGGGGGTGGACGACGACTGGGACAAGTTCGCCGACTTCGCGACCTACGACCGCTTCACCCGCGACTGGCTGTCGGCGGCTCGGCATGCGCTGAAGGACGACGGATCGCTGTGGGTGATCGGCAGCTATCACAACATCTTCCGCGTCGGCTCGATCCTCCAGGACCTTGGGTTCTGGGTGCTCAACGACATCGTGTGGCGCAAGACCAACCCGATGCCCAACTTCCGGGGCAGGCGCTTCACCAACGCTCATGAGACGCTGATCTGGGCCGCCAAGTCCAAGGACGCCAAGTACCACTTCGCCTACGAGGCGATGAAGAGCCTCAACGACGACCTTCAAATGCGGAGCGACTGGCTGTTCCCGCTCTGCACCGGGCCGGAGCGACTGAAGGACGCCGAGGGCAACAAGGCGCACCCGACCCAGAAGCCGGAAGCGCTGCTTTACCGCTGCATCATGGCCGGGACCAAGCCGGGCGACGTGGTGCTGGACCCGTTCTTCGGCACCGGCACGACGGGGGCGGTCGCCAAGCGGCTCGGCCGGTCATGGATCGGGGTGGAGCGCGAGCACCAGTACGCTCAGATCGCCAACGCCCGCATCGCCGCCGTCAGCGAAGCGCCGGACAAGGAACTGCTCTACGCCCCGACCAAGCGTCAGGCGCCGCGCGTGCCGTTCGGCTGGCTGGTCGAGCGTGGGCTGCTGCATCCGGGGACGACGCTGTTCGACCAGCGGCGCCGGCACAGCGCCCATGTCAGGGCGGACGGCATGCTGATCGGCAGCAACCATCTGGGCAACCATTGCGGCTCGATCCATCAGGTCGGAGCGGCAATGCAGGGGTTGCCTGCGTGTAATGGCTGGACTTTCTGGCACTTCGAGGCCACTTCGGAGGAGTTGCGGCCGATCGACATGCTGCGACAGAAAGTTCTCGCAGAGCTGCATTGCTAGCGCACTCTTAATTGTTTCACAGGCGGCGCTTGGCTTCAGGGGTATGGGGATGATAAATCAGCGCGCCATGAACAAGCTTTTCGCCCAAGTCGTCGCACCGGTGGCTCGTCCCGCCGCCGACCGCCCCCTCACCCATGTCTTCGTCCGTGATCTGGTGCTCGATGCGATGATCGGCGCCTATGACCACGAGCGCGACAAGCCCCAGCGCGTCCGCGTCAATCTCGACCTCAAGGTCGAGCTGCGCCCCGGACCGCCGACCGACAATCTGGCCGACGTGGTATCGTACGACACCATGATCGCTTCGGTCCGCGAGATCGTCAACGCCGGCCACGTCAACCTTGTCGAGACGCTGGCCGAGCGGATCGCCGACCGCTGCCTGATCGACCGCCGGGTCAAGATCGCCACAGTGCGGGTCGAAAAGCTGGACGTCTTCCCCGAAGCCGCCAGCATCGGCGTCGAGATCGAGCGGAAGCAGGTCTGAGGGGGTTGAGGGGGAACCCGGCGGCGTTACCGCGCCGCCAGTTCTTCTTCCTTGGTTTCCCCGCCCGGTACGCCTGAGATTTCCTCGACCAGCTTGTGCAGGATCGCGTTCGCGAAGCTGTCGCGGCTTTCCGCCGTGCGGACGAAGGCGAACGGTCCGCCGATCACGCTTTCCACGTAATACTCCTCCAGCCAGTCGTACTCGTCCAGGATCGCCAGCGCGTTGACGGTCACGTCCCGCGCGACCGCGCGGTCGCGGGCGCCTGACACATCGACCCCGGCATTGCTGAAGCCGTTGCTGCAAATGTCGATCACGCGCCGGGGCGCCGTGAAGCCGTTGCCGTCGAACAGGTCCACCGCCCGGTCGATGGCGCTGCCCATCGCCGTGCTGCCATCGCGCGGCGGGCGCGTCATGTCGGCGATGCTGTCGGCGAAGCGCTTGGCGTCGGCCGGATCGGCGATCCGGGTCCAGGGCACCACCGTTTCCAGCGTGTTCGGCCCGGCCCACTGGACCAGCGTCACGGCTATCGCCCTGTTGCCGCCGACCGTCAGCGCATCCGCTACCTGGGGGTCGCGGAAGGCGGCGGCATGGCCGCGCAACTGGAATTCGAGCGCGCCGGTCGTGATGCTGCCCGATGCATCGACCGCCAGAACCAATTCCAGGTCGACCGAATTGGCGGATTCATCCGCCCAGGCGCCGTACGGATTCGATACCAGCAACGCCAGCACCGCAAAGACCAAGCCGCGAATCCGCATCGTTCACCCCAATCCCAAACTTACGCCGCGCCCAGGGCGTGGCGGACGACCTTCCGCATCACCGTCGGGATCGCGTGCTCGGACAGGCGGTCCACCGGCACCCAGATCCCCTCGGCTTGTTTCCAGCCGTTGCCGTCGTCCGGTCCAAATCGCGCCGCCGCAAGGCCAAGTTCAAGGTGAAAGTGGGTGAAGGTATGGCGGACCAGCCCCGGCAGCATCCGCCACGCCGCTTCGACCGGGGCTTGTGACCGCACGGCATCCAGTCCGGGAGCCGCCCGCTCCAGCCAGTCGCTCGACGGCACCTCGATCATGCCGCCCAGCAGACCGCTTTCGGGGCGGCGGCGCAGCAGCACCGATCCCTCCGGATTGATCAGCCAGAACGCCATGCCGCGCCGAATCGGCTTCTCCGCCTTGGCGGCCTTGCGCGGCAGCGTCTCCGCGATGCCCGCCGCCCGCGCGGCGCAGGCATCGTGCCAGGGGCACTGGCCGCAGCGCGGCCGGCGCGGGATGCAGACGGTGGCCCCTAGGTCCATCACCGCCTGCGCGTAGTCGCCGGGGCGGCGGTTCGGCGTGATCGTATCGGCCAGCGCGCGGAGCTTCGGCTTGACGCCGGGTAAAGGTTCCTCCACGGCGAACAGCCGCGACATGACCCGCTCGACATTGCCGTCCAGCACAGTGGCGCGGCGGTCGAAGGCGATGGCGGCGACGGCCGCGGCGGTATAGGCGCCGATGCCTGGAAGTTGCCGCAATTGCTCCTCATTATCAGGGAAGACGCCGCCATGCTGCTCGGCAACCGTCTTGGCGCATTTATGGAGGTTGCGAGCCCGCGCGTAATAGCCAAGCCCGGCCCAGGCATGAAGCACGGCGTCCAGGTCAGCCGCCGCTAGATCCGCTACGGTCGGCCAGCGCCGGAGGAACTCCTCGAAATAGGGTCCGACGGTGGCGACGGTGGTCTGCTGGAGCATGATCTCCGACAACCACACGCGGTAAGGATCTGATGTCTTGCCGGGAAGCGCCCGCCAGGGCAGGACGCGGCGGTGCTTGTCGTACCAGTCCAGCATGGAACGGGCCAGTTCGGCAGGTTCCATCGGTCTGGCCGATTTGGGAGGAAATAGCGTTGGTTCGGTCTGAAGCGTCATGAGG
>DASQKT010000537.1:0-5740 GCA_035630415.1 Skermanella sp. | reverse complement strand
AGCCGTTCGACCGCTGGCGGCCGATGGCCCAGCGGACCTGCGCCAGCCCGGCGTCGCCCCAGTTACGCGCCGGATCGAGCCGTGCCGCTTCCAGCAGGCCCCAAGCCACATGCGTCTCGTAGCTCTTGTCGTTCCTGCTGGCGAATGGCGTCGGGAAGCGCCGCCAGCAGCCGTCCCCGTCCTGGGTCGCGGCCAGCCAGTCGGCGGCCTTCGTCATGGCCGGACGATAGGCGTCGCCGAACTCGGCTACCCCGGCCGCCAGCCCGAGCAGGATCTGTCCCGTGTTGAACGTGACCGGAACCCGAGGTTCCTGGCCGATCGTTCCGCCCTGGAAACCACCGTCGGGGAACTGGATCGACACCAGCCAGTCGAGCATCCGCCGCGCCCGCTCCAGCAAGGCCGGATCGTTGCGCAGCCGGGCCTGTTCGATCAGCGTCGGTACGATATAGCCCGTCGTCTCCGGATATGACGCCGACCAGCCGCTGACAAGGCTGTAATGCCGCGCCACCCCGCCGTCGCGGGTCGCCGAGTGGTCCTGCGCCTGTCCCAGCCAGTCGAGCGCCGCCGCTATGGTCGCCTCGATTCCCGGATCGGGAACAATGTCCAAGCCGTCTCGGTCGCGCCGGACCGCCGCCTTGGCCGCTGCCGGCAGGCGCTGAAAATCCGCCAGCTTTTTAAGCGGACGCAGCCTGTCTTTGACCGCTCTGGGCACCATGCGGGGCAGAAGATCTTGTACCGGCACCGAAACCATCCTTCTCACTCGCCAAAAACTCAGGACCAGAATACGCGGCCTCGGGAGGGTCGCGGTAGATCGTGACGCCCTGGACCATCAGGCATTCCAGGCAGGTGAACATATCGGCAGCCCGGATCACCCAGGCTTTCCCTTCACCGACCGGGACCCACCGCAAGGCGCCGTTCCGCTCCAGATACCGGGTTATGTAATTCCGTACGCCCACTCCGGTCGGCTTGTCGATCCGGTCGGCAGATACGACGGACGAATGCGCCATCACCGCCACCTTAAGCCGCTCGCCGTCCCAGCCCGTCACCTCGCGCACGACCGGACTGTCCGGGGTATAGACGGGGAAGGGGAAGCTGTCGCCGCACAGGTCTTCCAGCACATGGTAGAAGGTCACCGGTCCCAAATCCGTGCCCAGGCCCATGATATAGCCGTCGGCCTCGAGCACCCGCCCCAGCGGCGAATCGGCGTCGAACGCGAAGGGGGAGCGGTGATGGTTCGCCACCAGCCAGTCGGCGCGGGCGCCCAGGGCTACCACCGAATGGGTCGGATGGATGCTCCGCCGGCTGCGCTTGTCGCGCCTCAGGGTCTCGGCGATCTTGCCCATGCCGGTCGGGGTTTCGCGCACGTCGAAGCCGGGACCGGACTTCAGCGTCTCGTACATGGTGCCGGTCATCGTGAAGGACGGCATCGCCAACGTACCGCCGCGCGCCACCACCACGCTTTCCAGCGCCGCCAGCACCGTGGACGCCCCGCCGTCGATGAAACCCAGTTTTGAGAGCGAGCTATGGACGAACACGACGGCGCCGTCGGGCAGCTCCGCCCTCGACAGGTCGCTTTCCAGGTCCTTCCGCCCGATCGCCACGCGGCCGGCCGCGTGACGGCGCTCCGACCGGCGGGCAAGCCCCGCCTCGATCAACGCGAACCCGCCCGACGCGATGGTCGCGTTGACAACTCGCTTGACGCCGTCGGGCAGAAGCCTGCTGGCGGCCCTCAACAGGGGAGCAGGGATGGTGGCCTCGATCATCCTATGGACGCGCTTGCGGTCTTCAGGCGGCGGTGCGGCTGTCCCGCTTTGATTCGCTGCCATGGTATTCCTCCGTTGGTCCTAGTGACGGTAGCCGGTTTAGCGCTCCCGATGAAAAGCGTGCGGGCAGGTCTTAAGTTCAACAAAAGAATAAATGCTATGTTTCTTTGATGTCATCTGGAGGGTGCTGGAACCGTAATGCACCATCAATGACGCCAATGGCGAGGTAGATACTTCATATGGATTGTTGCATGACAGGCACTGAATTCGAGAAAACTTAGGGGCAATGTCATTGGGTGGTATCAACGCTGTCACTTCGGTGTGGCGGCGATGCCGCTTATGCTGTTGAGTCGGTTCGGATACCTCGGAAGACAGCGGATTAGCCGCTATCGCGTCATGCAACTGGGCAGGTTCTCATGGTTGGATCGGTTTCCGGAATGAGCCGGGCGAATGGGCTTCGGCAAGACCTGGATGCCGGCTTGCGCCAGGACGTGGAGGATCGGGAGGTGGCACCTGCGGCTGGAGAGAGGCCCTTGGCGGTCAAGGACAAGTCGCTGGAAGAAATGGCTTCCGATCTGCGCAGCCTGTCCGGGCAGATCGCGACGGCGCGCGTGATGGGCGTCGGCAACGGGGGCGCCGGCGGCGCAACCAACGATGCCGGGGCGCCGGCCGTCCGCTTGGTCGGCGATATGCTGGCGGCTGAACTCAGCCGTACCCTGGAACAGTTGAGCGTCCGTCAGCGGGAGGACATGGCGTCACTGGTGCTCAACCACGCCCAGGGCATGCGGGCGACGACCGACAGGGTGGACCGGCTGCTGCGCGGGCTGGAGGCCGGCCGGGACCGGGACGGCCCGGCGGACAAGGCGGTGCTCGACCGCCTGGATGCCATAGCCGCCCGCCAGGACGAGCTTGAAGCGCTGATACTCCGGCAGCGCCGGGGGCTCGTGCCCGCCTGGGTCGCGGGCCTGCTGGCCCTTGCGGCGGTTGGTATCAGCATCGGCTCGGCCGTGGCGCTTCATATCGGACTTCAGCCGTGACCGGATCGGCTTTTCGCCACAAGATGCCTGACGCTGCTGCGCCTTACAGTACAACTTGCGATGAAATCGGAAACATGCGGGCGGAAAAAGAAAAAGTCCTGTTCGAGGACAACTGGAATCCAATCAGACTGCCGCCCGATCTCCCCCCGGTATTGCTGGTGGTCGTGGACGCGGAGGAGGAGTTCGACTGGTCGGGGCCGTTCACGCGGGATCGTCACAGCGTACGGTCCATGGCGGCCCAAGGCCCCATGCACCGGATCTTCGAGAAGTACGGCATTCGCCCGACCTATGTGGTCGACTATCCGGTCGCCAGCCAGCGGGACGGGCTGGAGCCGCTCCGCGACCTACTCAAGGACGAAGCCTGCCTGATCGGCACGCAGCTCCATCCTTGGGTCAACCCGCCCTTCGACGAGGAAATCTCCGAACGCAACTCCTTCCCCGGCAACCTGCCGCCCGACCTGGAACGCGCGAAGCTGGCCGTGCTGACGAGTGCTATCGAGGACGGGCTGGGATTGACGCCGCGCATCTACAAGGCCGGGCGCTACGGTCTCGGCCCCCGGACTTTCCGGACCCTGACCGAGCTTGGTTATCAGATCGACATCAGCGCCGTTCCGGGCGCCGACCTGCGGACCCATCACGGCCCCGACTTCCGTCGGGTGGCCCCGCAGCCCTATTGGATCGGTCCGGCCGGCCGTCTGCTGGAACTGCCGCTGACGCGCGGCTATGTTGGGTTGCTCTCCGATTCGGGGCCTCGACTCGAAGGGGCACTCGAATCCCCCGTCGCCCAGGCCTGCCGGCTGCCCGGCGTGCTGTCCCGCTTAGGATTGATCGACCGGATCATTCTGACCCCGGAAGGAGTGCCGCAGGCCCAGCACATGGCGCTGGTCCGGGCGATGATTCGGCGCGGCCAGCGTATCTTCATGCTGTCGTATCACAGCCCGTCGATGGTGCCGGGAAACACGCCTTACGTCCGTACTCAAAAGGATTTGCGGACCTTTATGGACAGGGTCGAAGCCTTCTGCGACCGCTTCTTCGGTGAGTTGGGCGGCACCACCAGCGACCCTCTGGCGGTACGCGACATGTTTCGGACCCAGGCCGGACTTGCCCACGACGAGCAGCCCGCGCGTGCCAGGGGTGTGCGTCCCCCGGCGCGTCAATGTTCATCCAGCGGCTAGACCGGGTTATGATCCAGCCCGACGCTTAACAGTCTCATCATCCGGAGCAAACCGCTATGCGCGCCCTCCTCACCGTCGCCTGCCTCCTGACCGCCGCAACGGCGCTCGGCGGTTGTGAGATATTCCCCAACACCACCGACGCCGAAGCCTGCGCCGAACTTCCCTCCGCCGTCTGGCCCTGGCGTCCGGTCGACAACGCCCGGATCGAGCGGCTGCCCCAGGCCGGCACCCCGGCACTCTTTCCGATGGACATCATCCAGGTCGTCGGCACCATCTCGGACCCCGACCAGTTCAAGGAACCGGTTCCCGTCAAGTTCGAGTGCGTCTTCCGCGCCGGCCAGCTCAAGACCTTCGGCTGGATCGAGCCGGCCCAGTTCGTCACGCCGTATACGGAGTGAGGGGCGGGGCAGGGCATCGGGCCGCAGCCCGGCACCCATTTATCCCACTCTCCGGACCTACTTCCTGATCGTCCCCAGCAACTCGGCCGCCGCCTCACGTTCCGCGAACGGCTTGTCGTCCGCGACCAGCTTCTCCAGGATCTCTCGCGCCTCGTCCTTCGCGCCGGTCGAGTTCAGCGCATAGGCCAGATGGTACTGCACGTCCTGGTTCGACGGAGCACCCGCAGCCGCACTCCGCAGCAGTTCCACTCCCTCCGCCGTTTCGCCCGACTGGACGAGAATCCACCCCAGCGTATCGGCGATCTCGGGAGCGGACGGGGCGGCGGCGTGGGCGCGGCGGGCGTATTGCAGCGCCTGCGGGCTGCCAAGCTCGTGCGCGATCCAGGCGGCGTTGTTGAGCAATGCCGGATCGCCCGGCCGGGCCTGGACCAGGATGTCGTAGTGGGTTTCCGCCTGCTTCAGGTCCTGCCGCGTCAGGTAGGTGTCGGCCAGCACGGTGCGCGCCGCCACATCGTCCGGGTTGCGCCGGACCCAGTCCTCAAGCCCGGATAACGCCTGATCCATCCTGCCGTTGTCACGCCGCAGCCCATAGAGCCCGAGCGCCAACTGCCGGTCAGGTGTCGCCTGAAGCGCCTGCTCCATCGTCCGGATCGCCTCGTCCACCCGGTTGGTCCGCAGCAGCACGCTGCTCCGCAGTTGCGCGGCCGCGATCGGGTTGGCCTGACGCAGCCCGTCGGCCAGCTTCAGCGCGCCCTCGGCGTCATTGCGGGCCAGCGCCAGATCGACCAGTCCCAGCGTCGCAACAGCGCTGGCCGGGTCTTTGGCCTTGACGGCTTCCAGCACCGGACGCGCCTCCTCCGCGCGGTTGGCCGCGATCAGGTTCTGCGCCAGCGCTATCTGAGCCTCGGCGTCGTCCGGCTTCGCCTTGACATAGACCCGCAGCGACTCCGCCGCCCTGGCCGGATCGCCCCCGGCCCTGAACATCGCCGCCGCTGATTTCAGCGCCTCCGGCTGCGCATTGCCGATCTGCCGGAGCTGACCGGCCGCCTCCAGCAGCTTCGGCTTGTCGTCGCGCCGCTCGTACAGCTCGCCCAGGATGCGCCGGATCGTGATCGAGTTGGGATGGCGGGACGCGGCGCTCTCCAGCGTGTCTTCCGCCTCGTTGAGCCGCTGGTTCTGCGCCAGGAATTGCCCCAGCCGCAGAACCGCCTGCTCGTCGCCCGGATTGGCAGAAACGGTGTCGCGCAGACGCTTCTCGACCGCGTCCAGGTTGCCCATGCGGGCATCGACGATGTTGAGGTTGTTGGCGATCTCCGACATCGACGGGTCGAGCGCGCTGGCGGCCTGAAGACGCGACTTTGCGGTCC
>DASQKT010000536.1:0-4488 GCA_035630415.1 Skermanella sp. | reverse complement strand
TCTGTCCGCTGCTCGGGATCAGGAACTTGGTGAGAAGATTGAAGACCGTCGTCTTGCCGGCGCCGTTGGGACCGATCAGAGCATGGATGCTGCCGCGCCGGACTTCGAGGTTGACGTCCTTGACCGCAACGAAGCCTTTGAATTCTTTTGTGAGATTCCGGGTTTCAAGTATGTGGTCACCCTGCATGCGCTTCCCCCGGTTGCACAGCCAAGCCGTGCATCGCTCTCTTCGGAGCGGTGTTATCGTTCGTTCGCCTGTCTTCGAGTCACCGATTATCGCGACATCGGATCATTATCAGGCAACTGCAACTTAGCACGCTTGTATGGCAATTTCATAGTGTTTGGTGATTTTTCTCCGGATTGGAAATCTTTGAAATATAAGGGTAACCGCGTTACCAGTGTATGGTAATACCGGTTGAGGAAACGAAATGCGCCGGCCCCGCGAGAGGGGCCGGCGCATGATCCGCATCCGTTATTTTGGTTGTGTGAAGTCTTATCAGGCACGGCCGGGGGTGAAGGACGGCGGATCGCTGGCCGGGAAGGACTGATCCGACTCCTCATCGACCCGATTCCATGGCCGGTCGGGCCGTTCATCCGAGGAGCGGCGATCCGGGTTCAGGTAGTCTGCCGCGCGATCCAGGTAGCCGCCCGGCCGCTCGTTGATCATGGCCTTGACCGCGCAATGTCCGCTGAGGCCGCGTGCAGCCAGCAAACCGCCGGCGACGCCCATGACCGCTCCCTGGACGCCGCCGCGACGGAGACCGGCCGCAGCCAGCACGACGCCGCCGAGCATCGAGGTCCAGCGTTCGACCTGGGAAAGGTTCTCTTCCCCGCCGGCCACCTGTTCGTAGATGTCGTTGATGACCTTGTTCACGCTTGCCTCTCCAATACAAAATCCTGTTGAGCGAACAAGAAACGATTCGAGAGGCATTCCTGTTCCGTGAGCGGAGCGATGGGACGCCGATCAGCCGGGAGGCGGCAAGCCGCCGGCCTGGACGATGAACGAGACGATCTCGTGAAGTCCCTGCCCCGTCTTCAGGTTGCTGAATAGGAAAGGCCGGGCGCCGCGCATCTTGCGGGCGTCGCGATCCATAACTTCCAGGCTTGCGCCGACATGGGGCGCCAGATCGATCTTGTTGATGACCAGCAGGTCGGAGCGGGTGATGCCGGGTCCGCCCTTGCGTGGGATCTTGTCGCCCGCCGAGACGTCGATGACGTAGATCGTCAAGTCCGCCAGCTCCGGCGAGAACGTCGCCGCGAGGTTGTCGCCGCCCGACTCGACGAAGATCAGGTCGAGGTCGGGGAACCGCTTGTTCATCTGATCCACGGCGGCGAGGTTGATCGAGGCATCTTCCCGGATCGCCGTATGCGGGCAGCCGCCGGTCTCGACCCCGATGATGCGGGCGGGATCGAGAGCGCCGCTGCGGGTCAGGAACTCGGCATCCTCGCGGGTGTAGATGTCGTTGGTGATCGCGGCCACGTCCCAGGCGTCCCGCATGCGCTTGCACAGCGAATCGACAAGCGCCGTCTTGCCCGAACCGACCGGCCCGCCGATCCCGACACGCAGGGGGCCGGTATGCGACCTGACGATCGGAACAGCGTCGGAAGCCGTGTTTTCGACGGTCTGAGTCATGAGCGGAAGAGCCTCGTATATTGCGTTTCGTGTGACATGGCGGCCCAGTCGATCATCGGGGCACAGCCGCCGAGATCTTCAAGCCGGGCGGCAAGCGCGCGGCTGGCCGCATGATGGATGATTGGGTCGAGTTCGGCTATCGCCCGCTGTCCGTCGGTCTGGCCCAAGGGAACAAGCCGCACCCCCGCCGAGACAAGATTGGCCGCGAAAGCATGCAGGAAACCGCTCAGGGCCATCTCCAGTGGTATCCCGGCGCAGGCCGTGACGACGGCCACCGCGATGGCGTGGGCGGGCGAACGCCCGGTCGCGCCGAGCGCATCCACCCAGCGCCGGAGGTCTTCGGGCGCCCAGGTGTTGCTCACCGTGGACAGGAACGCCGTCCCTTGTGCCGTGCTTTCCAGAGCAAGTTCGCTGCTGCCGCGCAGAACATCGGCGCGCTCCGCCGCCCAGATCAAAACCGGCTCGTCGTCCGCCTTCACGGCACGGTAGGCGGCTGCGAACAGGACGGCATCGGTCCGGCCGGCGCCGTGTTTCAGGATCGCTTCGACCCAGCGGACCAGATCGGCGCGATTCAGCACATGACCCGATTCGACCGCGTATTCGATGCCATGGCTGTAAGTGTAGCCGCCGATCGGAAATGTGGGTGACAGCCACGCCATCAGCCGCGTCAGGTGTTCAGTGGTCGTGGTGAGCATAGGCGCCCGACTCCGGCGTGAAGCCGGCGCGCAGCCTGACCACCTCCGCTCCCATCCCCACCAGCATGTCGGCGATGACATGGTCCCAGCGCAGCCGGACGGCATCGCCGGCGATCTGGACCGGCAGGTGGCGGTTGCCCAGGTGCCACGCGATGCGGGCCAGGGCTTCGGGAGTCGGGCAGCGGACTTCGGCAAGGTCCTCCTCGGCGGCGCGCACGGTCAGCAGCGTGCCATCGTCGAGTTCCAGCGCGTCGCCGTCGTTCAGCACGACCGCCCGCGCCAGATCGAGCAGGAAAGGATCGCCCGAATCGTCGTTGAGCTGGATGCGGCGGCGGAACCGGTCGTCGAAGGCGAGCGTGACGCTTCCGGCGGCATCGGCCTGCGGCCAGTGGCCCGTAGGGTGAACTCGGGTAGCTCGGCGGAGCATGCGGGATGCCTCAGAACAGGAAGTAGCGCTGGGCGAGCGGCAGGACGTCGGCCGGCTCGCAGGTGAGAAGCTGGCCGTCGGCACGGACCTCGTAGGTTTCCGGATCGACCTCGATATGCGGGGTCAGGTCGTTGTGGATCATCTGCTTCTTGCCGATGTTCCGGATGCCCTTGACGGCGACCAGCGGCCGGCTGAGGCCGAGGCGGGATGCCGGATCGCGTTCCAGCCCGGCCTGACTGACGAAGGTCACGGAACTGGCCGTCAGCGCCCGCCCGATCGCGCCGAACATAGGCCGGTAATGGACGGGCTGCGGCGTCGGGATCGACGCGTTGGGGTCACCCATCAGGGCGCCGGCGATGGTCCCGCATTTCAGGATCATGTCGGGCTTCACCCCGAAGAAGGCCGGCGTCCAGACTACCAGATCCGCCAGCTTGCCGACCGCGATGGAGCCGATCTGGTCGGCGACGCCGTGGGTCAGCGCCGGGTTGATCGTGTATTTGGCGATGTAGCGCTTGACCCGGAAGTTGTCGTTGTTCCCCTGCTCTTCCCTCAGCGCCCCACGCTGCCGCTTCATCTTGTCCGCCGTCTGCCACGTCCGGATGATCACCTCGCCGACCCGACCCATCGCTTGGCTGTCGGAGGAGATCATCGAGAACGCGCCGATGTCGTGCAGGATGTCCTCGGCGGCGATGGTCTCGCGCCTGATCCTGCTCTCGGCGAAGGCGACGTCTTCCGGGATGCGCGGGTCCAGGTGATGGCAGACCATCAGCATGTCCAGGTGCTCGTCCACCGTATTGATTGTGAACGGACGCGTCGGATTGGTCGAACTGGGCAGGACGTTGGCGAGACCGCAGACCTTGATGATGTCGGGGGCGTGGCCGCCGCCGGCGCCTTCGGTGTGGAAAGCGTGGATGTTGCGGCCCTTGAAGGCGGCGATAGTGTCCTCGACGAACCCCGATTCGTTGAGCGTATCGGTGTGGATTGCGACCGCGACGTCCATGTCCTCCGCTACGGTCAGGCAGGTGTCGATCGCCTGGGGCGTGGTTCCCCAGTCCTCGTGGAGCTTGAGCGCCACGACGCCGGCGTTGATCTGCTCGACCAGAGCCGCCGGCTGGCTGGCGTTGCCCTTGCCGAACAGGCCGAAGTTGACCGGCAGCGCCTCGATCGCCTGGAGCATGCGGTCGATGTGCCAGGGTCCCGGCGTGCAGGTCGTGGCCGATGTGCCGGCTGCCGGCCCGGTCCCGCCGCCCATCAGCGTCGTGACGCCGCTGTACAGCGCTTCTTCCGCCTGCTGCGGGCAGATCGCGTGGATATGGACGTCGAGGCCGCCGGCGGTGACGATCTTGCCTTCACCGGCGATCACCTCGGTTCCGGGGCCGACAATGATCGTGACGCCGGGCTGGACATCCGGGTTGCCGGCCTTGCCGATGGCGGCGATGCGGCCGTCCTTCAGGCCGACATCGGCCTTCACGATGCCCCAGTGATCGAGGATCAGCGCGTTGGTGATGACAGTATCGACCGCGCCGGCCGCGCGCGTGATCTGGCTCTGCCCCATCCCGTCGCGGATGACCTTGCCACCGCCGAACTTCACCTCCTCGCCGTAGGTGGTGTGATCGCGCTCGACCTCGATGACGAGCGCCGTGTCAGCGAGCCGGATGCGGTCGCCGGTCGTCGGGCCGAACATGTCCGCATAGGCGGATCGGGGGAGCGAGGCGGGGGAACGGCTGTAGATC
>DASQKT010000535.1:0-14460 GCA_035630415.1 Skermanella sp. | reverse complement strand
CGTGATGCGCGGCAGCAGCCAGGTGGTGCTGCTGGGCGCCGACGAGGAAGATCCGGGTGAGATGGTGCTTTTCCTGACGATCGACTTCGCGGTGCGTGCCCGCAGCATCAACGGCTATATCGCCCTGCTGATGGACCTTCCGTCCATCACGGCGATCAAGACCCTGATACGCCGGTATCTGAGGGGGCTGGAAGAAACCTGATGGACCCGTCCTTCGACCTGGCCCTGACCGGCGGCGCCATTCTGGACGCGCTGGATAGCGGCATCGTCATCCTGGATGGCGAGTGCCGCGTCGGGATCTGGAACACCTGGATGGAGCGCGCGACCGGACTGGCACAGGCCGATCTGGCGGGTCGCCTGCTGTGGGAGGCATTGCCGGAACTGGCCGACACCCGGTTTCGCGGTGCCGTGGACGACGCGATCCAGGCCGGGGCATCCAGCATCCTGACCCATTCCCTGCATGCCGAACTGCTGCCGCTCCGCCTGCCCGACGGCAGGCCGCTCCTGCACAACCTGATCATCCGCCCGCTGTCGTTCGGGCTGCCGGGCGGGGGACCGGGCGAAAGCGCCGGCGGATGCATGATCCAGGTCACCGACATCACCGTCACGGTGAACAGGGAACGCGTGCTGCGCGAAAGGCGCGACGCCAAGTACCGGGCGGTGGTCGATACGGCACAGGACGCCATCGTCACGACGGATGCCGCCGGGACGCTGCAATGGATGAACACGGCGGCCGAGCGGATCTTCGATTTCCACTCCCAGGAAGCGATCGGGAAGGATATCGGCCTGCTGCTGTCCGCCGGCGACTGTGCCCACTGGCCGCGCGACCATGACGCCGTGGCGATGAACGAGGAGGCCATGCAGCCGGTCGAGCTGGTCGGGCAACGGCGCGACGGCACCCCGCTGAACCTGGAGCTTTCGCTGGCGAGCTGGCGCAGCGAGGACCGTGTCTTCGTGACCGGCATCCTGCGCGACGTGACGGAGCGGCGGCGGGTGCGCGACGCGCTGGAACAGGCCGTCGCCGACAAGACCGTGCTGCTGCGGGAGATCAACCACCGGGTCAAGAACAGCCTCCAGCTCGTATCCGGGTTGCTGAACCTCCAGATGGCGAGCATCGACGACAACTCGGCCAAGGCGCTGCTCAAGGACGCATCGGACCGGATCGCCGCCGTGGCGCGCGTCCATTACCGCCTCTACCAGAGCGACCGGTTCTCCACCCTGGACTTCGCGGCGTTCCTGGAAGAGCTGTGCGACGACTTGGCCGAGGCGTCGGGCATCAGCGTCTGCGACCTCGTCCTCGAGGCCGGCGCGCTGGAGATCAACATCGACCATGCCGCACCGCTGGGCCTGATTGCCAACGAACTGATCACCAACGCGATCAAGCACCGCGACACCGATCCCGCCGTCATCAGGGTCGCCTTGGAGACCGGACCGGACGGCTACGCCCTTGCCGTCAGCGACAGGGGTCCCGGCCTGCCGCTGGATTTCAATCCCGCGAAGTCCCGCACGCTCGGCATGCGCATCGTCACGGCGCTGACGCGCCAGCTCGGCGGCAAGCTGGACATCCTGCCCGCCGCCAAGGGCACGACCTTCCGCGTCACGGTCGGCGGCAATCAGCACGACGTTCCCCAGCAGACGGACGTGCCCCCTGTGACCAGCGGAGAGAACGCGGCCTGAGCCTTCTGAGCCGGCCTCAGCCCGGCCGGCCGTCGATCCGGGCGTTCACCAGGATCGGCGCATATTCGACCAGATAGAGCAGGAACGCCAATGCCCACAGGATCGCCGATGCGCCCATGACGGCGGGTGCGTCCGGGGCCGCGATCGGACCGAAGACGCGGAGCACGGCCGCCAGATTGACGATCGCGAAGGCGGCGGTCATCAGCCGCGTCGCCTCGATCGGCCTTCCAGTATGGCCGCGCGCGGTGCGGGCCATCATGCCCAGGGTCAGCACCCCGATCCCGCCCAGCGTAAAGGCGTGGTCGGCGGTGCTCGCCGGCAGGTCGAGCCCGAAATCCATCGCGGCCCGCAGGAATAGCGACACCGCGATCCAGGCATGACCGGCGTGCAGGACCCATAGCATCGGGACCTTCCGTGTCGCCCAGGTCTTCCAGGGCAGCGCCCGAGCGATCAGCAGCACCGCTGCGGCCAAGGCGGCAAAGCCGCTGGCGATGGTCGAGGGGACGGCTACGGCAAGCACGGCCGCCGCCACGGTGGCGCCGATCGCCAGCCTGTCGAGCCGCTTGTCGATGCCGGCTCCCGCCGCCGGCAGGCGGTTCTTCGTGAAGAACGGGATGACCCGGCCGCCCATCACGACCAGGATCACCATCATGGCGCCAAGAACACCTCTCGTCACCTCGGTCCCGGCGGATACGATACCGGCCGCGTCCAGGTGCAGCGCCAGATTGGCAAGGGCCAGCGCCATCAGGACGAAGGGAAAGCCGATGTTGCGCCGGTTTCCTGCCGCCAGCAGCGGCGGCAGCATGGCCGCCGCCGCAAGCGGCAGGAAGGCGACATCGACCCCCGCGACGACCTGCCAGGGCAGGTCGGCTCCCGCCAGCATCAGCACGCGCCCCGTGATCCACAGGACCACCAACCCGGCCAGGGGAGCGCCGGTGACCGTCGGCCTGCCCGTCCAGTTGGGGATCGCCGTCAGCAGGAATCCTACGAGAACGGCTGCCGTGAAGCCGAACAGCATCTCGTGCGTGTGCCACGCCGAGGGGCTGAATCCAGTAGGCAGCGCCAGATGACCGTGCCAGACGGCGACCCAGAGCGGAATCCAGGCAACAGCGAGACAGGCCGCCGCCAGATAGAAGGGCCGGAAACCGAGTGCGAACGGGGTGAGCGCCCTGAAGGGGCCGGCTATGCCGAGGGTGGGGCCGAGGGTGGGGCCGAGGGTGGGAGTGGGGGAAGACATGGACGCGGTTCCTGACGGTGACGAAGGCTTGCCACACCATCCGCCCGTCCGCCGCGCCCGCCCTTGACCGGGGTCAAGCGCCGTGAAAACGCCTTGCCGGCCGGGGATCTGACCGCAACCGCATGGACCAGCAACCCGGCGGTCAGCACCAGCGCCAGATCGAACGCGAAGTTGGCGACCAGCAGGTGTTTCGCGATTTCCGCCCTGCCGTCGCCGGCGACGGTGATCACCGTCTGGCTGACGCCGATGGTGGACAGGAACTGCGCCGCCAGGGCGAAAGCCCTCAACCCCGCGACCCTGGAAATCGGCAGCAGTGCTCCCGAAATCGCCAGCGCCAGGACATAGAAACCAAGCCCGGCCGGCAGCAGGCCCTTGATGCCGGTCCACAAGGCCGGTTCGAACACGGGCGTTACCAGCCCGTCGAGATGCGTCTTGCCGTAGGCGTCAAGCGCTATGTCCTGCATGGAGCCGGACGCGAAGCGGATCGCGGCCGCCATCGCCGGCAGGTCGTTCAGGTAGATCGAAACCACCTTGCCGTGGCTGGTCAGTTCTCCCAGCTCCGTGAAGCAGGTGCCGGGCACGAAGGCATTGATGCCGATGCAGCGGGCCGCATCGGGCGGAAACGCCTCCAGATGCAGTGCTGGGTCTTCGCTGAAGGTCAGGGCGCCCAGGAAGGTGGCGTTGTAGGCATTGACGTTGCGGAACTCGTAGCCCGATGTCGCGGCCAGGGCGATGACCTGCGGCACAAGGAACAGGCCCGTCAGGGCCAGCAGCCCACGCCTGGATAATCCTGGGAACGCCGATATGCCGGCATGAACCAGGAAGACGGCCAGGAGTATCGCCGGCGTTGGGGCGAACTGGGCCTTGGACGCCGCGAACAGCGCCAGCGCCGCCGAGAAGAGCAGCTTCCAGCCCCACCCGCCCGCCGTCCTGAAGGCCATGGCGGTTGCCGGTATCAGGACAGTCAGATAGAGAAGGCTCGCCCGCTCCTCGTAGAAGGAGTTGAAGAAGGCTTGGTAGCTGACATCCAGCAGCACCGCCGATACGAAGAACATCGTCCCGAAGGTCAGCGCGGCACTCGCCGTCGCGGCGTAGAAAATGACTGCCAAGCCGGCGAAGGCCGCGACCTGGACGATCCGGGACGGTATGGACGCGATCCGCAGGGAATAGTCGGTACTGCCGGTGATGGTCGCGGCGACGGCATTGGCCGCGATGCCCGCCATGTTGAGAATCTGGGCCGAGGACCGGCTCTCCATCCCTGCCGGCGTGGCATCCGGTTTCAAGGTCCACTCGTCGATCCAGAACTTGGTGAACCGGCGGTCCCAGGTGGCGTCGTCGGACGGCCAGTTCGTCGGAAACGCCGCCGGTTTCTCGATGAACCACTGCATCGACCGGGAAAAATCGCCGTTGTCGGCAATGCCGCTGTTGATCAGCATCGGCGCCAGAACCGCATAGATCAGGATGACCATTACCACGGCGGGCGATAGAGGCCGACGATCACTTCTTCGCATAATCCCGACCGCTCTCCATACCGGCGAACACGCGGCGAGACATTCCCGCGCCGCGACACGCGCGACGTTATCATATCGGCGGTTCCTCCGCCGTATGTTCGAAGAAGCGTTATATTCGCAGAAGCATTTCCATAGCTCCGATTATGCGGCTAACTGCCGTCCGAGGGCACATTCTAAACTGAAGTCGCCTACCAGCCGGAAGGCAACAGGCTACGCAACTGTTTCACGACATCGGGTCCCGCCGGCAATATCGTCGAGCGCAAAGCTGCGGCCAATCATCGGCCGCACGCCATTCGGCCGACATGGACTGGTGAAATCCACGTCACCAGTCCATGCCGGTCAGGAAAGCGGGATCGGTCAGCGACCCGCGGATGTGGGCTTTCGCACCTCGGTCGAGGCTTCCTCGACAGCCGACTTCATACCGCGAGTGGCACGAAGGGAAATTTCCATCATCCTGCTTCCGGTATCCATCCAGGTCTGGAGGACTTCCACGAAGATGCGGCTCTGAGCTTGAACCACCTGCTGGGGACTGGTCAGACGAAACATCTCCTGCGATGCGCGCGCGCCGGTCTGAAGGTTCTTGGTCACCAGATCGGACCAGACCTGACCGACATCCCTGGCTATGCTGAGCGACGTTTCCGGCAACTCGGACAAAGCGGTGAAACCTCGGATCATGGGCTGGATGGACTGGCTGATCGGGCGCGCCGTTTCGGTTGTCGCCGGGACGGCCCGTTCCGCTTGGCGGACGCCCGCTTCCACCACCCGGAGCGACCTCTGGGCAGCCTTCGCCAGCAGATCCATTGCTTCGGCGCCGGCTTCGCGCGCCTGCTTGGCGGGTGCGGCGTCGTTGGTGGCGTCGGTGGCTTCGTCCGCCTTCCGGGACGCTGCCGTCTTCCGGGACGTATCCTCGTCGCTCTGCCGTGCTGGGGCAGCTTCGGAATCCTTGGCTTCCGCTTTGGATGGCTGCGGCATTGCGGTAGCCCCATTTCCGGACTTCGCCTCCGGCCTGCCCTCCTTTGCCTCGTCCTTCTTTTCGGATACGGCCTCGGCCCGGCCGGCTTCGATCTTCTCGACGATGGTCTGGGTTTCCTCGGCGTTCAGCGCCTTCCTGACCGCAGGCAGAAGCTCTCTCTTCTCATCCCGGACATGACGCTGGAAGATCTTCCGCAGTTCGCCAAGCCTAGGCGCGAATTCCGGATCGGTTTTCGACAGCTTCTCCAAGTCGGTCAGAAGTTTCCTGACCTCCTTGTTGTCGTTGATCGCGTCGGTGACGAGGTCCTTTGTTTCCTGATGCTTCCGCAGAACTGGAAAGAGGTGCTTTTCCTCCAGGCTGGCGAGCGTCTCCAGCTCATCCTTGAGTTCCGCAAACAGCTTCTCCCGAGTCTTGACCGCCCCATCCGACGTATCGGCCAGCTTGGCGAAAAGCTCGTTGGCCTTGTCAGGGCTGTTCTGGATGAGTTGAGTGATCGTCATTTCTCTTGTACCTCATAGATGCTCCAGGTGCTTACTGCGGAGTGCGTGCCGGCCGCCTTCAGGCGCTGGAAAGTTTGCCGCCAAATACTTACCTCTCGCATCCGCACAAAACATGGCGCATTGCACAAAGTTCCGCACCTTGAAGGACATGCACTGGATTGCCGTAGGATGATTCTTCCGCGCAATATCCGGAATCGATGAGCGGGCTGATGGGATCGGGCGAAAATCGCCGGGCAGCGGGGGACACGCCTGGTGCCGCATCCCCCGCGCTCGATTCAGAACAAGGGAACGATTACGCAGCCTTCAACGCCTTGGCGTTGACCTCACCTTCGGCGATCTGGTTCAGCTTCTCATCGGCTGCCTTTTCTTCCTCAAGCGTCTGCTGGAGAAGCTGGGCGACTTCCGTCATGCCACAGGTCTCGGCAAGGGTACGCAGCGAGCCATAGCTCGCGATTTCATAGTGCTCGACCTTCTGGGCCGACATGACCAGCGCCACGTCGAGAACTTCGGGCGGATGACCGCCGCCGATCAGTTCCTCCGTTTCCTCGATGAGTCCCTGGGTCGCTTCGCAGGTGTTGCCGCCGGGCTGGGCGTTCAGCTTCTGGAAAATCTGTTCCAGGCGCTGGACTTGCCCCTTGGTCTCCTGGAGGTGGCTCTGAAACGCCTGCTTGAGCTGCTGGGACGACGCCGCCTCGGCCATTTTCGGCAGAGCCTCGAGAATTTGCGTTTCCGCGCTGTAGGTATCCTGAAGTTCCTCGATCAGAAGGTCCTTGAGTGCTTGTTCGGACATGGCGGCTCCCTTTCACGTTCTTGTTTTCCGACCAGTGCTGCATGGTGCAATCAGGTCCAGTTCCACAACAGCAGCGTTTGACAATGATCACCCTGGCTTTCGGCAGACGGCCTGAAATCCGGCAGCGGGTCGAGATTGGCTTGGAGCGTGGTCAGGCGACACACGGCTTTGCAGCAAAAGCAGAAAATTGCTCTACAACAGCAGGAAAGTTTCAGGCATGACTTGGAATCGGGCAGATAAATTCAGCCGTGTCCATATTGGTTTACCGTACAGTAATCTAAAGTACTAATTCTTTAATAGACCATAACATTCGGTGTTTGATCGAGGTTGTTCAACTAGCAGAGACTCACAGGCTATTTATTCAAGCTGGTTTGAGGTGCGAAAACCAATGCCCGCCAGACCATATCCAAAATTCTTGTTCCGCATATTTCTATTTTTTGCTGCCGCTATATCGTTCAGCACAGAGCCGGCTAATGCGGTTTCCTTGATAGATCCTTTAACTGTCAAGCAAGATCAAAGCCCAGGTGCCGATAGTGTGAAAACCCACTTGGTGCATACGCTTACAGTGTTGGATGAACCAAAATACCCCGATCACTTTGCTCACTTCAATTACGCCAATCCGAATGCCCCGAAAGGAGGGACGATCCATACTGCGGAAGTCGGCACATTCAATAATCTGGCACCCTTCATCATACAACGCAGCAGCTTGCAGGTATGGCTGGTCTATGAACAGCTTTTTTCGTCCCCACGCGATGACCTTCTGTCATCCTACCCGCTGGTCGCGGAGAGTGCTGAAATTGCAGAAGACAAATCGTTCGTCATATTTCATCTGAACCCTATGGCGCGTTGGCAGGATGGATTGCTCGTCACGTCGGACGATGTCGTTTTCACCTTCAACACCTTGCGAAACCACGAAAAGGCCAATCCGTTCTTCCGCTCGGTGTACCAGGAAGTAGAAGCCGTCGAGGCGCTGGGTCAGCATCAAGTCAAGTTCCAGCTTTCTCCGGAAAGCAGCAGCAATCTACCTTTTCTTATCGCCAGCATGCATATCCTGCCGGCGCATTTCTATACGAAGCACCAGTTCGGAAACACGTCGATGGAACCACCGGTCGGGAGCGGGCCGTATCGGATCGGTGAGATATTTCCGGGCCGCCGTATCGTTTATGAACGGGTTCCGGATTACTGGGCACGGGATCTGCCAACGCGCCGCGGGCTCTACAACTTCGACCGGTGGATCGTGGACTACTACCGCGACACGAATGCTAAAGCACAGGCGTTCGAGGCTGGCCTTTCCGACATGGTAATCGAATACAATCCAGCGAGGTGGCTTGCCTATGACAGTATTCCCGAGAAGGCGGAACGCCGGCTCGTCAGGGTCGAGTCCCGGCTTCAAGGAGCACTCGGGAGCATGAATTTTGCTTTCAACCTGAGACGGCAGCCTTTCGATAACATGCTGGTCCGGGAAGCAATCACGCAACTCTTCGACTTCGAGTGGATCAACAGGATTTTGCTGGGCGGTTGGGCCGAGCGCAACTACAGCCTGTTCCCCAATTCCGAACTGGCCGCTCGTGGCCCGCCCTCAGCGGCGGAACGGGAGCTATTGCTGCCTTGGAAGGGAAAAATCAGGAATGAAGCGCTTGACGAGCAGTTCATTCCGCCGATCAGCGATGGCAGCGGTTATCAGCGCCAGCAGCGACGCAAGGCTTTCGAACTGTTTGCAAAAGCCGGCTATTCGCTTCATGGCGGTGCTTTGGTAAGCGAAACAGGAAAACCGCTTTCAATCGAAATCATTACCGCGAGCGCGGATTTCCAGAATGCGCTTCTGGCTTTCGTCACCAGCCTCAGGAGAGCGGGTATCGATGCCCGGTTGAGGATCATCGACACACCCCAGTTCGAAAGGCGGGTCAGGGTCGATCATGATTTCGACATGACGTTCCAGTACATGGGCACCACGGACATTCCCGGACAGGAGCAGGAGCTTCACTGGGGATCAAGGTTCGCCGACAAACGCTACACGGTCAATGTTCCGGGCGTTCGGGACGCAGCGGCCGACGATCTGGTCGGTCGGATCGGATGCGCCACATCGCGGAAGCAATTGATCGACGCTGCCCGAGCCCTCGACCGTGTCGTCGCGTGGAACAGCTACCTGCTTCCGGGGTGGTACATGGCCTTTGTCCATTACGCTTACTGGGACAGGTTCGGCCGCGCGAACGACAGGATCGGACAGGAAAACGGCCATGCTCCCGGTCCACCCGATGTCGAGGCATGGTGGGTCAAGTAAAGCGGCTTGCAAGCTTGGACGTATTCGCTACGGTATCAATCGATGGATCGGCCGATGGTTCAGGTGATGTCGGAGGCGTCGTGAGTATCGCGCTCTCGCAGGTCCTGACGCACGAAACCCCATAGCAAAGCGAAACACCCGAAGAAGCCGACCGCCAAGAGGGCCAATGCCGCCGACTTCGTCTCGTCGTTGAGGCAGATCGTGATGACGGTAGACAGCAAGGTCACCGCTATTGCAACGGTGTTCACGCCAAAACGCAGACGCTTGAGGGCCGAGTGGAAAGCTGGGGAAGTGCGCATCGGTTCCGTGCGTGATCGGGTGGCCTGACAAGATGCACTTATTCTTGGACCGCGCTGTTTAATTTATTATTGACTGGGGCTGATTGGGCGGGGCAGCAAGGAGCATGCCGGCTGCCCATGGAAGGCTGCCGTGGCCGGCATCCAGAGCGCCGATCATATCAGACGCTCCAACCTCATCATGATGGGCTTGCTCGGGCGGGTGGTGATCAGGCCTTGCGGCGAAACCGGATGGTCGGAGCCGAGCCGCAAGCGGTAGCGGGGCGCCACCAGCGCCAGAACTACCTGCATTTCCATCAGCGCCAGATGGCTACCGATGCAGATGCGCGGCCCGGCGCCGAACGGCAGATAGGCATAGCGATGCCGGCCGGTCGAACGCGCCGGTGTGAACCGCTCCGGATCGAATCGCTCCGGATCTTCCCACAGGGAGGGATGCCGATGCAGCACCCAGGGCGGAATGAAGACGGTCGTTCCGCGCGGTATGCGGTAAGCGCCAAGGGTGTCAGGCCCGAGCGCGAAACGATTGAAGCTCCAGACGGGAGGATAGAGCCGCATGGCTTCCTGCGCCACCTGTCTGGCATAGGGCAGTGCGTTGAGATCCTGGATGGTGGCGGGATGACCGGTCAGCGTCGCCGCTTCGAATTCCAGACGCTCACGTATGCCGGGATGCCGGTCAAGCAGATACCAAGTCCAGGTCAGGGCATTCGCGGTCGTCTCGTGACCCGCCAGAAACAGGGTGACGACCTCGTCACGCAGCGATTTCTCGTCCATTCCGCAGCCGGTTTCCGGATCGCGCGCCTTGAGCAGCTCATCGAGCATGGCACCGTTGCCGGCCCTGGCTGCCGAGCGCTCGTGGATGAAGCGGTAAATCACGGCATCGATCGCCGCCACGGCCGCGAGGAAACGGCGGTGGTATGGCGTGGGCAGCTTTGCTGCGAGCGGGTTCAGGGTCCAGAACAGATAGCTCGTGTATTCCTGAAGGACGGCGACGGACTTCACGACGTCTTCGGCGATGGCGGCGCCGCCGGTGCCGAACAAAGCGCGGGTAATCACGTCGAGCGCCAGCTTTCCCATCTCGACCCCGGCATCGACAGGAGTATTCGATCGCGCCAGATCGTTCCAGCGCGCCAGCATGTCCTCCACGGCTCCGGTCATGGATGGCATGAGACTATCGAGCCTGTCGCGCTGGAAGATCGGCTGCATCGTTCTCCTTTGCCTGGCCCATTGCTCGCCATCGGCGGTGACGAGCCCTTGCCCCAGCACGAGCTTCAGCCGGTCGGTCAGGGGACTGCGGCCATAGTTGGCGCTGTTTTCGATCAAGACGTGTTTGATCAGGTCGGGATCGGTGATTTGAACCGCCGGCTGGAGCCCCAAGGGCATCGCGACGATATCGCCATGGTTTCGCTGCGCTTCGAGCATAAAGGACAATGCGTCACGCCGCAGCGAGGGGACGACGCCGAGCAACGGCCAGCTTCGCGGCTTGGGAATATCCCGATAGCCGCTTGTCGCATCGAGTGCGGTGACCGTCGAGCGCCGGACCATGGACGCCTTCTCCCCGTTGCGGGATTCAAGTCTATAGGTCCAGCGTCATGGCCGCCAGAGTCATGGCAATGCTCTTATTTGCCCGTGAACTTCCTGGCGTCGACGCTGGGGTCCGGGCGGGGAGCACCGTTCGCGTCGCTGCATCCCGGTTCCGCATACTCACTTATGCACACTTGGTTGCAAGCGGGAACTCGCGGGATTGGTTAGGTCTCCATCGTTATCTAGCCTCTCGGCCTATCCAATTCGTCAACGATCATAAGAAATTACTTAGATTTTTAACTAAAATGCTATTGAAGCTAACCCTGATCGCGGCAAATATGCCTTACACCAAGAGCTCAGCACGGCACCAAGTCGTGGAGCCAATAGCAAGTAAGAATAAACCTTGGGTTTCCTGATGAACACTATCAGTCAAATCGATTGAATACCGTTCGCGCAAGAAACCTCGTTGTTCACGTCAAACATTTGGGTGCCCGGATGAGCGCTGAGACACTTGTCGATGCCGTTTCCAATGACCGCCGCCTGCCCGCCCCCCTTGCAACAGACAGCCTTGGCGATACGATGCGGCCCGCTTTTCCGAGCAGGGCGGACGCCGAGGAAGCCGTTCGCACGCTGCTGCTGTGGGCGGGCGACAACCCCGACCGCGAGGGGCTTCTGGGGACGCCCGACCGCGTCGTGCGCTCCTACGAGGAGTTCTTCGCCGGCTACAGGGTGGACCCGGTCGAACTGTTGCAGCGGACCTTCGAGGAGACCGACGGCTACGACGAGATGGTCGTCCTCAAGGACATCCGCTTCGAGAGCTACTGCGAGCACCACATGGTGCCGATCATCGGCAAGGCCCATATCGCCTATCTGCCCCGGCACCGCGTGGTCGGCATCAGCAAGCTGGCCCGCGTCGTCGATGTCTATGCCAAGCGTCTCCAGATCCAGGAGAAGATGACGTCCCAGATCGCCAATACCCTGGACGAGGTCCTTCAGCCCCTGGGCGTGGCTGTCGTGCTGGAAGGCGAGCATCAGTGCATGACCACGCGCGGCATCCATAAGCCGGGAGTCAGCATGGTTTCCAGCCGCATGCTGGGCGCCTTCCGGACCGATCCCGCCACCCGCCGGGAATTCCTGGACCTGATCCGCTCGTCCTGACGGCGATACGGGCTCCCTGCCCTCCCGGCGGCCCTCTCGCTCCTGAAAAATCGAAGGATTTCCCGATGCGCCTGACCCGCGTAATGCTTTGTGCCGCACTTCTGCTGGGCGCTGCGGTGCCGTCCGCAATTCTGCCGCCGGTCGCCTCCGCCGAGGCTGCCGAGTTTCCCGTCCTCAGGATCACGGTTCCCAAGGCTGGCAAGAGTCAGGAGATCGTCTTCGACCGTTCCGGATTCGAGGCGATCGGGACGCGCACCGTCAAGACTTCCACCTCCTGGACCGATGGCGTCGTGGAATTCGAAGGCGTGCTGATCACGGACGTGCTGGCGAAAGTCGGCGCCGACGGCGTCAAATCGGTCCGTGTCGCCGCGATCAACGACTACAGCTACACGATCCCGTTCAAGGACGTGAAGGACTACCCGGTGATCCTGGCTTTCAAGATGAACGGGAAGTACCTGACGCCGCGCGACAAGGGACCGCTCTGGGTCATCTATCCCAGGGACGAGTATCCCGAACTCAACACCAAGGAGGTCGATCACCGGATGGTCTGGCAAGTCAACGCCATGACCGTTCAATAAATTCGCCGTTCAGTGAATTCGCTGCTCGGCCGATTCCAGCCTTCATGAACCCAGACAGGCGGCATACCGCGTGGGGAGAGCGATGAACAAACTACTCTCCATCAACGGCGCCCGCATCGTCCTGTGCCTGCTCATGGTCGGTGTCATGGCGTCCATGGTCACGAGCATCGTCAAGCTCCGGACATACGAGGAAATCGGCCGGATAGAACTGTCCGATACGACGTGGCTGGTGGCGCAGACCCGGTTCGAGTTCTTCCGGTTCGCCTCCACCCTCGACCTCTTCGCGCAGCCGGGGTCCGACGTCACGAAGGAAGACCTGCTGCAACGCCTCGACGTTCTATGGAGCCGGCTGCCGCTTTTCGTCGAGGGACGGGACAGCCAACGCTACGCGGCGGTGCCGGGCTTGCAGGAACTGGTCTCCGGTCTCATGGCGATGCTGAAGGAGATAGAACCGTCGATCCACGAGCTTGGAAAAGGCGAGGTGGATGCATACCGCACGCTGCGCCAGCGGTTCGACCAGAAGGCCAAGCCGCTCGACGACCTTATCGTCAGCGCCCTGGTGCGGGACGAAGGCAAGTCGATCTTCGTCAACACCCAGTTGGAGCAGGTGCATCAGGAACTCAACCTGTCGCTGGCCGGTCTGCTGGTCAGCGGCCTGGGACTGATCCTTCTGCTCTTCCGGGAGAACCTGTCCGTCCACCGGGCGGAGACGCTTGCCAAATCGGCCGTTCATCGCCTGCGGGTCGCGATCGACAGCATCGGCGACGGTTTCGTCCTGTTCGACGGCGACAACCGGCTGGTCCTGTGCAACAGGCAGTATCAGGAACTCCACGCCCCGATCTCCGACCTGTTCGTGCCCGGCTGCCGGTTCGAGGACATCCAGCGCTCGCTGGTCGACGGCTGGGTGATCCCGGACGCCTATCGCGACCCGGACGGCTGGATCGCCGCGCGCATGGCCCTGCACCGCAATCCGCGCGGCGCGTTCGAACTGGCGCTCAGCGACGACCGCTGGGTCCGGATCAGCGAGCGGCGCACGCAGGACGGCGGCTCTGTCGGTATCGTCACGGACATCACGGAACTGAAGCAGCGGGAATTCGCCCTTCAGGAGGCCAAGGACGTGGCTGATCGCGCCAACAAGGCGAAGACCAGCTTTCTGGCCAACATGAGCCATGAACTGCGGACGCCGCTCAACGCGATCATCGGTTTCTCCGAGATCATGGCAGCCCAGCTGATGGGGCCGCTCGGCAGCGACCGCTACACCGAATATGCCAAGGACATCCATCAGAGCGGCAAGCTCCTGCTGGCCCTGATCAACGACATCCTGGACATGGCGAAGATCGAGGCCGGCCGGCTGGAACTGTCGGAGGAGGTGGTGAGGCTCGACGGCGTGACTTCCGACGTCGTCAGGATGCTGCGGCATCGGGCGGCGGAGGGCGGGGTCGAGCTGAGCTACGGCCTGCCGGCCGGCAACTGTCTCGTGCGGGCCGACGAACGGATGCTGCGGCAGATCCTGCTCAACCTGCTCAGCAACGCCGTGAAGTTCACGCCGTCGGGCGGGCGGGTCACCATCGCCCTCGTCCACGATACCGCCGGCGGGCTGCAAGTGCGGATCAGCGATACCGGCATCGGGATAGCTCCGGAGGATATCGACAGGGTCATGCAGCCGTTCGTCCAGTTGGAGAACCATTTGCAGCGCCGTTACGAAGGGACCGGACTTGGATTGTCGCTGGTCAAGGCCATGGTCGAACTCCATGGCGGTTCCTTCAAGCTCCTGAGCGAAGCGGGCTCCGGGACGACGGCGGTCGTCACCCTGCCGCCCGAGCGCGTCGGCGGCACTCCCGCCGCGACTTTTGCCAAACAACCAGAAAGGAGGGTGCGAAATGACAGGCTTGTCGCATCTTGAGCCCGATATCAAGCTTGAGTCAAATATCAAGCCTG